>JBBKWK010000316.1:0-7815 GCA_037968915.1 Pontixanthobacter sp. | reverse complement strand
CGGCGCTGCCAGCCATCAACCCATTTGGTCATTCCATCGAGGACATATTTGCTGTCGGAATATAAATCGACATCGCAAGGCTCGATCAAAGCGTTCAGCCCGCGAATGACGGCGGTCATTTCCATCCGGTTGTTGGTTGTGTCCGCGTCGCTGCCAGACAATTCCTTTTCATGGCTGCCCATCCGCAATAATGCGCCCCAACCGCCGGGACCAGGATTGCCCTTGCATGAGCCGTCGGTGAAGATTTCTACCTGTTTCATTCGGGTTACCTTGCCTCAAGGCGCGTGCGCGGGAAAGGCAGATTCGCCGCTTTGTGCGTAGAATTCCGCCCGACTGATGAAATCCATCGGGTCCTTTCGTTCGACTAATGCGTCTGGTGGTGTGTTGATCCAGTCGAATGCCCGGGTCGCAGCAAAGCGCATAGCAGCGCCCTGAGCCAGTAAAGGCAATGCCCGCCGCTCTGCATCGGACAGTGGACGGACTGCTTCGTATCCTGCCATCAGCGCTGCGCCGATTTCAGGCCGGAACGCGCGTCCGCGATTGCTGAAACACCACGCGGCATGGGTCACGGCCAGGTCATAGGCAATGATATCGGTGCATGCGAAATAGAAGTCGATCAGGCCGGTAACTTCACTGCCCAGCATCAGGACATTGTCAGGAAACAGGTCGGCGTGGATCGTGCCATGGGGCAAATTTTCAGGCCAGTCTGAAATGAGCCGAGGCATGTGCTGGTCGACTGCACCGGGCAGTGCCGGGTCGATTTCAGTCAAATGATTACCGCATTGATCAAACAGGCTCTGCCAATCCACTGGGCGCAGATCGTTGTTCCGGGTGGCAGGAAAATCAGCCGAAGCAAGATGTATTCCCGCTAGTGCCTGGCCCACCGCCTGCGCCTGCGCTTCGCTCGGATTGTCGATCGAAATCCCCGGTAAAAACTCGATCAATGCAATCGCCTTGCCGTCAAGCAACATCGAGGCATTGCCTGCGCGGTCATGAACGGTGCGCGGAACCGGTTCGCCCTTGGCAGATAAATGATCAAGCAGTCCGAGGAAAAAGGGGAGATCATCCAATTCGATCCGCCGCTCATACATCGTCAGGATAAACCGCGTCTGCGGTTTGCCCGCCGCACCCGTTACGCTGACGGAGCCAGTTGTTTCCAGCAGCCAATTGCTGTTGGATACGCCTTCCGCAATGCCCTTGGCCGAAACAAGCTCGCCAACATCATATTCAGCGATCAGCGCAGCGAAATCGTCCGCGCCAAGATGGGTATAAACCGCCATACGCCAGCCAGGCCTATTCGGTTAGCTGGCGCGGCAGTTTGAAGACCATTTTTTCCACCGCACTGACCAGCGTATGTTCTTCCACTTCGCGCCATTGGGACAACCGTTCGACCACTTCTCGCACCAGCTTTTCCGGCGCAGAGGCGCCTGCGGTCAGTCCAAGCGTCCCGACCCCTTCCAACCAGGCAGGATCGATGTCATCGGCCCGCTGGATTAGCCGCGCATCTGTCCCGCATTTCTGGGCGACTTCAACCAGCCGTACGGAATTGGAGCTGTTGGGCGCGCCAATCACGAGCACCAGATCGCTGCCCGGAGCAATTTCCTTCACTGCCGCCTGCCGGTTGGAGGTCGCGTAGCAAATATCTTCCGCCTTAGGCCCAACGATCTGTGGATATTTCTGCCGCAAAGCTTCAACAATTTGGGCCGTATCGTCCACCGAAAGAGTGGTCTGCGTCAAGAATGATAAGGCATCATCCGCCCCGAAGGGCAGTGCAGCAACGTCTGCCACTGTTTCTACCAAGGTCATCTGTCCCTCGGGAACCTGTCCCATGGTACCGATTACTTCAGGGTGGCCGTGATGTCCGATGAACAAGATGTGCCGGTCTGCTTTGACTTGGCGTTCTGCCTGCCGATGTACTTTGCTGACTAGCGGGCAAGTGGCGTCAAGATAATCGAGTCCGCGCCGCTCCGCCTCCGCCGGGATTGCCTTAGGCACGCCGTGGGCGCTGAATACGACCGGCGCACCGTCGGGAACTTCGTCCAGTTCTTCGACAAAAATCGCGCCTTTGGCTTTCAGCCCATCGACCACGTAACGATTGTGGACAATTTCATGACGGACATAGACCGGAGCGCCATAGCGTTCGAGCGCGCGCTCGACGATCTCGATCGCCCGGTCCACCCCGGCGCAAAAGCCGCGCGGCGCGGCGATCAATAGGGTCAGAGCAGGGCGTTCGCCAGAAGTTGGCGCAGTTGCCGGACCAGAGGCGGAATTGTGCAAGGGAGCGTTCATGTCTCCGCCTCTAGCGCTTTGCTGTCCGGCCCGCTAGGGCGACGTTATTCGAATTCCGAAGGATTTTCTTGATGACGCCTAATCGCCCAATTTTCCTAACTATCCTCCCGATAGTCGCAGCCACAGCAGCGCTGGCCGGATGCTCAAAGGAAGGCGAGCTGGTAATCAACCAAGGGGTTGGTATCTCAGCGATTCGTTCGGTCTGCCCGGCGGTTGGCGTGCCAGACTTTACCGGCGATATAACTACCTTCCGCACTGCTGGTAACCAGACTGCAGCGAATTTGGACGTCACAGCGACGATCACAAACGTTCGCAGCCAGTGCAACGACACTGGCGACAAAGTCTATTCCGAGGCGAGCTTCGATGTGCTGGCCCGCCGGACTGACACACGCGGTGCACGCCAGGTCGAATTGCCCTATTATTCCGCAGTTCTGCGCGGTGGTAGCGCGGTACAGGCCAAGCGAATCGGCACAGTCGTGGTTAGTTTTGCAGACGGTCAGGAACGTGCCCAGAGTAGTGCGAAGGCAGGTGCCTTCGTTGACCGCGCCGAAGCGACACTGCCGCCAGAAATTCGTGAGCAGATTACGCGTCGCCGCCGGTCTGGCGATGAAGACGCCGCGCTTGATCCATTGGCCGATCCGCAAGTGAAGGCGGCGATTGCCCGGGCGACGTTCGAGCTGTTGGTTGGCTTCCAACTGACCGAAGAACAATTGGCTTATAACGCCACACGGTAATAGCCGTCTTTCCGGGCCTTGCCTAAAGCAGGGATACTTGCGATTTTGGTGCGTTCGTCTAACCGCTCTGGTTATGTCTCAATCAACCCAAACTGCCCCACTGCAAACGCTCCACTCCGCCTTCGCTGAAAAGGTTGGTGCTGTCTTGAACGCGCTTGAACTGGAAGGCGCATTGCCGCCTGAAAGCCAGCGCGGAAATGTCACGGTTGAACCGCCGCGTGATCCCAGTCACGGTGATCTGTCGACCAACGCCGCGATGGTGTTGGCCAAACAGGCACGCAGCAATCCTCGCGAACTTGCTGCAAAAATCGTCGAGAAGCTGGAAGCGGACCCGGATATCGATTCTGCTGAAATCGCGGGCCCCGGTTTTATCAACATGCGCCTGTCAGATGCGGCATGGCGAGCCGAATTGTTGGCGATCGCCAAATTAGGCGAGAATTATGGACGCTCCACAATGGGCGAGGGCGTAACTGTAAATATCGAATATGTTTCGGCCAATCCAACCGGTCCGATGCATATGGGCCATTGCCGCGGCGCGGTGGTGGGCGATGCGCTGGCGTCGTTGCTGGAATATGCCGGACATAAGGTGGTTCGCGAATATTACGTCAATGACGCAGGCTCGCAGGTCGATACGCTCGCCCGGTCGGTCCATTTGCGATACCGCGAGGCGTTGGGCGATGACATTGGCGCAATACCCGAAGGACTGTATCCGGGCGACTATCTGGTGCCGGTGGGAGAGGCATTGGCCAAGGAATTGGGCGACCGTTTCAAGGACGACCCTGAAGCACACTGGCTGCCGATCTTTCGCGCCCATGCGGTTGATGCGATGATGGACATGATCCGAGCCGATCTGGCCTTGCTGGGTATCGAACATGACGTGTTCTCTTCAGAGGCGGCGCTGCAATTGGCCGGGAAACCGGCCAAGGCAGAAACGTGGCTGCGCGAACACGATCTGGTCTATGATGGAATTCTCGAGGCGCCCAAAGGCAAGGTGCTGGATGATTGGGAGCCGGTGGAACTTCCGCTGTTCCGCTCGACCCGTTTTGGCGATGATCAAGACCGCCCGATCAAGAAGTCGGACGGAAACTGGACCTATTTCGGGGCCGATCTGGCCTATCATTTCCAGAAGGCCGAAAATGCCGACGCCCTGATCGATATTTGGGGCGCGGATCATTCCGGTACGGTCAAGCGCATCAAAGCGGCCGTTGCGGCACTGACCGAGGGCGCAGGACGTGCCATCGCTTTCGACGTAAAGCTGGTTCAGATGGTCCAGTTGATGCGGGCAGGCGAGCCGATCAAAATGTCCAAACGATCAGGCAATTTCATTACTATTGCCGATATGGTCGAGGAGGTTGGCAAAGACGTCGTCCGCTTCACGATGTTGAGCCGCAAGCCTGAAGCCCAGATGGAGTTCGATTTCGCCAAGGTTGTGGAGGCATCGAAGGACAATCCGGTGTTCTACGTCCAATATGCGCATGCGCGGATCCATTCGACTTTGCGCAAAGGCGCAGTCGAGGGCTTTGCGCCGTCGGACGAGCATATCGTTGCCCTTGGCACAGAGGAGTTGGAGCTGATCAAGCAGGCTGCGCAATTCCCTCGCACTGTGGAAGCAGCTGCGCAGGCGCGCGAACCGCATCGGTTGGCGTTTTATCTTTATGAACTTGCTGGCGCATTCCATGCCTATTGGAATCTGGGTAATGATAAGCCCCAAAAGCGGTTCATCGTGGCACAGGACGCCGATTTGAGCGGGGCAAGGCTTTTCCTAGCCAGCCAGATCGGGCAAGTGTTGCGTAACGGTCTCGCTCTACTGGGGGTTGAGGCAGTGGAGGAGATGTAAATATGTCAGGTCTCGAGGGAACGGATCGCGAAGGTGACGAGCCGATTGAAGGCCCACTAGGCGGCCCACAAGACAGCGAATTGGAAGAATTGTCGTTGAGCGAAGAGGAAGAGCCGCTGCCCTGGCTCGAATCTGGCGATTATGGCGAAGCGGACGAAGGTGTCGATACAGGCCGGATAGTCGGCTTTGTATTAATAGCGGCATTGGCGTTGGTGGGGCTATTTGGCTCTATCTGGTTTTTCTCAAACCGCGGCGGGGATTCTGAACTGATCGCCGATGGCAGCACGATTGAAGCGCCGGTTGGTCCGATTAAGGAAAAGCCGGAAAATCCTGGTGGCCGTAATTTTGCTGGAACGGGTGATGTTGCTCCCGCAGTGAGCGAAGGTCAGACACGTGAAGGCCGGATTGCGGAAAAGATTGTCCCCAAGCCGAGCATAAACACAGCGAAACCAAATGCGGCTAAGCCAGATTCCACCAAGTCTGCTGCAACTAAACCTGAGACTGCAAAGCCAGCAGCCACGACGGCGAGTAGTGGAGGCGTAGCCGTTCAGGTTGGAGCGTATTCAAACAAGGCGGGTGCGGAAAAGGGTTGGAATGCGCTGAACCGTCAGACTGACGCGCTGTCCGGCTTCAAATATCGCATTGTCGAAGGACAGGCTGATATTGGTACGGTTTACCGCTTGCAAGCGGTTGCAGGTGATGCCGGTTCTGCGAAGAGCCTATGCGATAAATTGCGCGCTGATGGTCTGGCTTGCCAGGTCAAATAACTCGCGACCAGATTTTAAACAGGGGGCTGGATGCGATGCGTATCCGGCCCCCTTTTTCGTTGTCTTGCCAAGGCGGTGAGGCTTTCCACATTGCCGGTAAGGCGAAAGCTTGCGAAACGCGCATATTCCTGCGACTTTCGCGCTATGACACCTGCCATTTTCGGGGCCTCTGGCCTTACCTTGACTGCAGACGAGCGAGCGTTCTTCCATGAGGTTGATCCTGCGGGTTACATCCTGTTCGGGCGCAATTGTGAAACTCCCGATCAAGTGCGCGCCCTGACCGATCAATTGCGCGACATTCACGGGCGGGAACAGCTGTTCATTTGTATCGATCAAGAAGGCGGCCGGGTTGCGCGACTGCGTCCGCCGCACTGGGCGGGCTTCCCCCCAGGCGAAGTGTTTGACCATCTTTATGACATTGCCCCTGCCTCCGCGATCGAGGCAGCGCGCGCGAATGCGGAGGCGTTGGGGATCGAATTGTCCGAAGCAGGCATCACCGTCGATTGTCACCCGCCGCTCGATGTTCGCCAGCCGGGCGCGCACGATGTAATTGGTGACCGGGCGCTAGGGTCCGAGCCAATGAGAGTCGCCGCGCTGGGCCGCGCGATTCTGGATGGATTGGCCCGCGCCGGTGTGGCTGGCTGCATCAAACATATGCCCGGACACGGCCGCACCACCACCGACACGCATAAGGAAATGCCCACCGTAACCGCCAGCGATGCCGAGTTGGAGGTGGATCTTGCACCGTTCAAGACGCTGTCCGACGCGCCCATCGGAATGACTGGCCATTTGCTGTTCACCGCTTGGGACAAGGACAATCCTGCAACCCTGTCCGCCTATGTGATTGAGAAGATCATTCGCCGGCGGATCGGTTTTGACGGTCTGCTGTTGACCGATGATATCGATATGGAGGCGCTGTCCGGCACGGTGCCTGAACGCTCGGGACTGGCGATTGCGGCAGGCTGCGATCTGGTGCTGAATTGCTGGGCCAAGATGGACGACATGGCAGCAATTGTGGAGCGATTGCCCGACATGTCCGACCAGACAAAGGTTCGGCTCGACCGCGCTTTGGCCAATACGCGGATCAGCGCGCCGCACAATGACAAGACGGAATTGCTCGCCAAACGGGATGCCTTGATTGCCGCCGCCGGAGTGGCTGCAAAGGCGTTGGGGTGAGCGAGTTGGACCTGATCCTTGATGTCCCGCAGGCGGATGCACTGGACGATTGGTCCGGCCCGGCTTCGGCGCAAGATGATGATGCCGCGCTGTATCTTGAGCTGGACGGGTGGGAAGGGCCGCTTGATCTGCTGCTCGACCTCGCGCGGCGGCAGAAGGTCGATTTGCGCTCGATATCGATCCTGGCGTTGGTCGATCAATATCTGATCTATATCAACCGGGCCGAGGCATTGCGTCTGGAACTGGCTGCCGATTATCTGGTGATGGCGGCATGGCTGGCTTACCTGAAATCCTCGCTGTTGCTGCCAAAGGAGGAGCAGGACGATCCCAGTCCCGAAGAACTGGCCCTGCGCCTGCAATTGCGGCTCCAGCGCTTGGGTGCAATGCGGGAAGCTGCGGCACGGTTGATGGCGCGTGACCGGATCGGGCGAGACGTATTTGTTCGCGCTGCGCCGGAAGGCTTGCGGATCGACCGCAAGACCCAGTGGCAATGCGATTGGTACGCGCTTGTACAGGGCTACGGTCAGGTCAAAGCGCGCACTGCGCCAGCGGTACATATGGTCCGCAATCGGCCGGTGATGACACTGGAAAGCGCGCTCGACCGGGTCTCTGCGATGCTCGGCGTTACGCTGGACTGGATGTTTTTGGAGGAATTCCTGCCGCCTCATGCAGAGCCGCGCCTACGCCGATCGGCGCTTGCTTCCAGTTTTGTCGCGGCGTTGGAATTGGCGCGTACCGGCCGAGCGGAATTGGCGCAGGACGTGATCTTCGGACCGCTTCGTTTACGGAGAATTTCGGCGTGACCGCGAAACCGGATGAATTGCAGCGCGCGGTGGAAGCGACTCTGTTCGCATCCGAAACTCCGATGAGTGTTGAGGCGTTGGCGACCCATCTTGGCGATGCGGAAGTGTCCGACATTCGTGCTGCTTTGCTGGAGCTCGGCGAGCAATATGCGCTACGCGGCGTGCATCTGGTGGAGCGCGCCAAGCGCTGGCATTTTGAAACCGCACCC
>JBBKWK010000315.1:0-12465 GCA_037968915.1 Pontixanthobacter sp. | reverse complement strand
GTGGGTCAATTGGTCAGGATGGCCGCCGAGCGGGGCCGCGAGACCAAGTCTGACATAAAGTTGGGCATATGCGGCGAACATGGCGGCGATCCTGCGAGTATCGAATTCTGCGAAGAAGTTGGGCTGGATTACGTCAGCGCATCGCCCTACCGCGTTCCAATCGCGCGGTTGGCTGCAGCGCAAGCGTCACTTCGCTAGATTTTCCAACCAGTTAAGGTGAGTATCTCGAAGGTTTCCGTCACCCGGCCCTGTTCGTCGGCATGATCCATGAAAGTTTGGCGGGCGATTTCCAGAGCGGATTTGGACAGCGGCGGGGTGCAGGACGCCAGAACCGATGTAAGCGCTTGAGCGCGCAGATCCGCGACCAGCTGATCGAAACTGCGATAACTCACCTGAAGTGGCCGCGAATCAACCACTTGGCGGCCAAAGCCGCTACGCTGCAGCAGCTCTGCACCCGACCTGCTATCGACCATCGGATGCATCCGCGCCGCCGGCCGGTCTCCATCGGCGGCAAACATGGCCTGACGCAATATCGGCAAGCTGCCCGCGCCGACAAAACTGGCGATCATCAAACCGCCGGGGGCCAGCGCATTGCGATTATGGATCAACGCCCCGGGTAGATCGTTGACGGTGTCGAGCGAGGATAGACTGACGATCAGATCGAAGGGATCGAAGGGCAGGGGGCGTTCTTCGTCCAGCGACAAACTATTGCTGGCAATGATCTCGCGGTCTGGCGCTGCGAAGGTAGAGGCAAGGGTGCCATACCGGTCACCGATGAGCAGGCAGCGAGCCGGTTCGAACCGCATGAATGAAATCCGCTCCTGCACATCCTCCACCATATCATCCAGGATAAACCGCGCAGCACCGGGAGTTTGCGACAATCGTTGAGCTCGGCGGCGAAGGGCACGGCGACGAACGGTATCAAAAATGCGAGGCGGGCTGCTGGGAGGCATTTACGCGCTCTGCCGCGCTTGCCAGCCCAGCGCAAGCACGGCAGAGCATTGGGATGTCATTCGGATCAATTATCGCAAATAAGCTCGCGCAAACCACTGCGCCGGTTGTAGATTTGATCTATCCGCCGCGTTGTCCGCTATGCGGCGGCAGTATCGCGGCCCAGCAAGGCTTGTGCGGTACCTGCTGGAGCGAACTGCATATCCCAGGTGAACCATGCTGCGCGGCTTGTCAGAGGCCGTTTGGCGGAGGTTCGGTAACCGAGGGAGCCCTATGCGCGCCATGCCTGTCCGAACCACCAAAGCATGACGGGATTGCCGCGGGTACACTCTACAACCCGGCATCACGAAAATTGGTGCTTGCGTTCAAGCATGGCCGCAGGATTGCGATGGCACCCATGTTGGCCCGGTTGATTGCCGCTAGGCTGCCAGAGCTGGAAGGTGACTGGTTGATTGTGCCAGTTCCGCTCCATCGATGGAGGTTGTGGCACCGAGGGTACAATCAAGCTGCGCTGCTGGCGCGAGAGTTGGCAAAATTGACCGGGACAGAACTTTTACTGGATGGGCTGGTCCGCCGCAAAGCAACTCCGTCTTTGGGGGGGCTGGGGAAAAAGGCGCGAGCGCGGACTTTGGCGGGGGCTATTACAGTGCCGGGTGCAAAGATCACGCGGATCAAAGGTGCGAATGTGCTGTTGGTGGATGATGTTCTGACCAGTGGCGCGACAAGCGATGCCTGTGTAAAGTCGCTCAAGAAAGCTGGAGCTAGGAAGGTGAAGATCGCCTGTTTCGCGCGGGTCATGGATGAAGCGCTCAATCATTCAGGCGAGCAGCACCCCCAAAACACAACGCCCGAGACCGATTAGGTCCCGGGCGCCACGTGACGAATAAAGCTGGATCCGCCTTTCGGTATGGTAATCATCCCCCCAGAAGATTACCCGAATCCAATCCCCATCGTTTGGAGGCGCCAACGCTAAAAGCGGGCTGCAACTCCCTAGTCCCCTGAACCTGGCGCTCTAATGGCACCGTCATTCGGTGGGTGGCCCTTGCGAGCCACAGCAACTACATTCCATTACGTAACGGAACATCATAGCGTGTTGTGAGATTCGCTCAGATTTTGCGCAGCATCTGTTGTTATCCTGCAACATGTTTTATGACCATATTTCATCAAGTTTAGACTTGAGGAGGAACCGCTTTTGACAAGCCAAAATACACCGATTGATCAGCGGGAAACAGGTACTGTATTCCTTCCAAAATTTGACTCCAATGGCTTGCTTACTGCTGTGGTCGTCAACGCAGAGACGAACGTAATATTGATGGTTGCGATGATGGATAAACTTGCGATCGACAAGACAATTGAAACTGGCAGCGCCCATTTCCATTCGCGATCGCGCGGACGATTGTGGATGAAGGGAGAGACCTCGGGGAATGTTCTCAGGGTGACTCGAATGTTGGTTGATTGCGATCAAGATTCACTGGTTCTGGAATGTGTGCCTGCCGGCCCGACTTGTCACACCGGGGCGGTGGATTGTTTCTATCGTGAGCTTGACGATGGCGTTCTCAAGCCGAAAACCAGTTGACCTTTACGTAAGGGTTATATAGAAGGGACTTATGTCGAATGCAGCCCAAGTTACTTCTAAAGAAGCCCGCCACGAGGCCCCAGGCCAAGCCCGCCATGCCGGTGCGCATTTAGATCGCCCGGACAAATTATCGCGCGAACAATTCAGCATTTCTGACCTGACATCGGAATTTGACTGTACCGCCCGCGCGCTTCGTTTTTATGAAGACGAAGGTTTGGTTGCACCGGCCCGCGTCGGTTTGACCCGGGTTTATTCAAAACGTGACCGTGCACGCCTTGCATGGATCATGCGGGCAAAAAACGTCGGCTTCAGCCTGACTGAAATTCGTGAAATGATCGATTTGTATGATCTGGACGATGGCCGGGTTGAACAGCGCCGCGTTACGATCGACCGCTGCCGACGTCATGTTGCCAAATTGACTGCGCAGCGGGATGACATCGATTCGTCGATCAGTGAACTCACTGATTTTATCAAGCAGATAGAACGACTTGATTTGGACAGCTCTGAAAACTGAGCCACCCTCTAAGCCAATCCAATAAGGGACTTAAATATGCCAACCTATACCGCCCCGACGCGTGAGATGCGCTTTATTGTCAACGAACTGCTTGATCTGGCCAGCTATGGCAATCTTCCCGGTTTCGAGCATGCTTCGACGGATATGATCGATACGGTCATCAATGAAGCGGGCAAATTTTGCGCAGAGGTTCTCCATCCGCTGAACCAGGTCGGAGATCGTGAAGGTTGCACGCGCAATGCGGACGGCAGCGTAACGACGCCGACCGGCTTCAAGGAAGCATTTTCGCAATATCGCGAATCAGGTTGGGGCACGATTGCCCAACCAGAACGCTTCGGCGGGCAAGGTATGCCCCATGTGCTTGGCTTTGTTGTCGAGGAATTCATGGCTACCTCCAACCAGGCTTTCGCGATGTATCCCGGCCTGACTACAGGTGCGATTTCAGCGATAACGGCAAAGGGTTCTGACGCGCAGAAGGAGTTGTACCTTCCCAAGATGATTTCCGGTCAATGGACCGGCACCATGAATTTGACAGAACCGCATTGCGGTACAGATCTGGGCATGATCCGGACCAAGGCAGAGCCGCAAGCCGATGGCTCCTATGCCATCACCGGTACCAAGATTTTCATCTCTGCCGGCGAACATGACATGTCGGAAAACATCATCCATCTGGTATTGGCCAAAACTCCCGGTGCGCCCGACAGTTCAAAGGGCATCTCGCTATTTATCGTTCCCAAATTCCTGGTCGACGACGAAGGCAATATCGGCGAGCGTAACGGCGTTATGTGCGGTTCCATCGAGGAAAAAATGGGCATTCACGGCAATTCAACCTGCCTGATGAATTATGACGGGGCCATTGGCTGGATGGTCGGCGAAGAGAACAAGGGGCTTGCCGCGATGTTCATCATGATGAATGCCGCCCGCCTTGGCGTGGGCATCCAGGGCTTGGCTCAGGCTGAAATTTCCTATCAAAATGCTGTTGCTTACGCGCTGGATCGACGTCAGGGCCGAGCTTTGACCGGTCCGGCAGAGCCGCAGGCGCAGGCCGATCCTATCTTCGTTCACCCGGACGTTCGCCGGATGTTGATGGACGCCAAGGCCTTCACCGAAGGCATGCGCGCACTGGCACTGTGGGGCGCATTGCAGGTTGATCTGACACATAAGGCGCAGACCGAGGAAGAACGCCAGCAGGCGGATCTGATCATCAGTCTGCTTACCCCGGTGATCAAGGGTTACGGCACCGACAAAGGCTATGACATCGCCAACAATATGCAGCAGGTCTTCGGCGGCCACGGCTATGTCGCCGAGTGGGGGATGGAGCAATTCGTCCGCGATTCGCGCATCGCGATGATTTACGAAGGCACCAACGGGGTGCAGGCGATGGACCTTTGCGGTCGGAAACTCGCCCAGAATGGCGGAGCGGCTGTGCAGGCCTTCTTCAAGACTGTTGATGAAGAGATCGCCGCTGCGAAGGATGATGAAACGCTGAAGCCCATCGCCGAAGCTCTCGACAAGGCATTGAGCGACCAGAAGGCGGCAACGATGTGGTTCATGCAGCACGCGATGCAGAACCCGAACGATCTGGGTGCGGGTGCGCATCATTACATGCACATCATGGGGATCGTGTCGCTTGGGCTGATGTGGCTGCGTATGGCGAAGGTTGCGACCGCAAAGCTAGCTGCGGGCACAGATGACAAAGCATTCTATGAAGCCAAGCTGACGACAGCGCGCTACTTCGCAGACCGATTCATTCCGGACACAGGTGCTCTGCGCCGCAAGCTGGAAACCGGGGCTGATTCCATGATGGCACTATCAGAAAGTGATTTCGCCACTGCGGCTTGATCACAAGACACAAAAAAGGGCGCCCGCTGGTGTGGGCGCCCTTTTTTTTGCGTTCAGTTCTGCATCCCAAAATTCTT
Organism: Pontixanthobacter sp.; assembly: GCA_037968915.1. Taxonomy (GTDB): domain Bacteria; phylum Pseudomonadota; class Alphaproteobacteria; order Sphingomonadales; family Sphingomonadaceae; genus Allopontixanthobacter. The sequence goes on along the minus strand of JBBKWK010000315.1, from coordinate 7,505 downwards.
ATTCGGTTGGCAGGAAATCGGGAACCGACAGGTACCGCTCCCCGGTATCATAATTGAACCCCAATATGCGGGAGCCTGGCGCAAGGTCGGGCAATTTCTGCGCAATCGCAGCCAGTGTTGCACCACTAGAAATTCCCACGAGTAAACCTTCTTCGGAAGCAGAACGCCGGGCCATTTCCTTGGCCTTTTCAGCGTCTACCTGAATAGCGCCGTCAATCGCCTTGGTATGCAGATTGGCTGGTATAAAGCCGGCGCCGATACCCTGAATGGGGTGTGGGCCGGGTTTACCGCCTGCGATAACAGGGGAAAGTTCTGGCTCAACCGCAAATGCTTTCAGCTTGGGCCAATGGCGCTTTAATTCCTCGGCGCAGCCAGTCAGGTGTCCGCCAGTTCCCACGCCGGTAATCATCACATCAATCGGATCATCCGCAAAATCGCGCAAAATTTCCTGCGAAGTGGTCGCGATATGCACCGCGACATTGGCGGGATTGTCGAATTGCTGCGGCATCCACGAGTTTGCTGTCTGTTCGATCAATTCCTGCGCCCGGTCGATTGCGCCCTTCATGCCCTTGGCTTTATCAGTCAGGTCGAATGTAGCGCCATAAGCCAGCATCAGACGCCGGCGCTCGATCGACATGGATTCAGGCATCACCAGTAGCAGCTTGTAGCCCTTGACCGCAGCAACCATCGCCAGACCGACGCCGGTATTGCCCGATGTTGGCTCGATGATCGTGCCGCCCGGTTTCAATTCACCCGATTTTTCAGCCGCTTCGATCATGGCCAATGCGATGCGGTCCTTGATCGATCCACCCGGATTTGACCGTTCGGATTTGATCCAGACCTCATGGTCCGGGAATAGCCGCGACAGGCGGATGTGGGCGGTGTTGCCAATTGTGGCGAGAACATTTTCGGCTTTCATTGCGAATTCTCCTGCGATGTTTTCAAGAGCTTGGCTTCTGCCAACTCTTCGGGCGGATCAAAGGTCCGCGTTTTACGTAGTACCGGGAACATACGGGACCACAGCGCGACTGTTGCGATTGCGCCGATGCCGCCCGTCACAACCGCCAGTACTGGCCCAATAAGATAGGCCAGTGTGCCGGAAAAGAAATCTCCGAATTCATTGGAGGCCGATATCGTGAGGAGCGAGACGGACGAGACCCGCCCGCGCTTGTCATCCGGGGTATGCAATTGGATCAATGACTGCCTGATGTAGACCGAGAACATATCCGCGGCACCAACGATAAACAGCATGGCGAGTGACAGCGGCATCGAAGTAGACATGCCGAAAACAATTGTGGCCGAGCCGAAAATCGCAACCGCCCACAGCATCTTTGGTCCGACATTATCTTTCAGCGGACGAAAGGAAAACCAAGCTGCCGTTAATGCCGCACCGACTGCGGGCGCAGCGGCAAGCTGGCTAAGTCCGACTGACCCGACGTCCAGAATATCCCGCGCATAAACTGGAAAGAGAGCGGTAGCGCCGGCTAAAAACACTGCGAACAGATCAAGCGTGATCGCACCGAGAACCATCTTGTTGCGGCCAACATAACGGAGACCATCAATGACCTGCGTGATCGGGCGCTGCGCTCCTACAATTGGAGTACGCGGAACCGGGCCAATAAAGCCGAGCGCGATCAGCGAGATTCCAAATAGCAGGACTGCAACTGCATAGGGCAAAGCCGGTCCTATGACATAAAGATATCCCCCGATGGCCGGGCCGACAATCATTCCAACTTGCCAGGCAATCGAGGATAGCGCGATCGCATTGGGCAAAATTGCCTTGGGAACAAGATTCGGGGCGAGGGCGGACAATGCCGGTCCCGCAAAAGCCCGTGCTATTCCGAGAAATATTGCGACGATAAACAAGCTGGGCAGCCCGATCATGTCTTGCCATGTCAAATAGGCAAGAGCCCCCGCGCAGGCCATTTGCAGGCTGACAGTAAGCCGCGCCACGTTTCGGCGATTGAACCGATCTGCAGTCAGTCCGGAAAAAGGGGTCAGCAGGAACAATGGAACGAATTGGAGCAGTCCGATGAGCGCTAATTGGCCTGCAGCCTCGCCAACATCCATCCCGCTATTTCTGGCAATATTATATGTTTGCCATCCGACAATTAGCAGCATTGAATATTGCGCCAGAGTCATCGTCAGGCGCGACACCAAGTAGGCACGGAAATTAGCTACCCGAAGAGGCGATGTTTGTTCACTCACCCGGTCGCCATGACAGCGCGCCGATCAATTGTGAAGCAGAGTAATTGGCGGCATATTAAGCCGCGCCGCCCGAAACAAGCTGAGAAATGGCTGGTTAGCGGCTTTTACGCAGCCGAGGGTTGGGTTGCAGCGTGTCGATGATCTGCATGAAATCGTCAAGACGAATGATCCGTTCAAACTGGAAACCGGCGCGGTTATCGCGCAGCCAGATCACATACGCTTCGATCCGGCCAACTACTGGCAGGCGAACGATCACGCGATCGCCGCGCGCCAATTGTGCGGCGTCGTCAACCATGAATCCATGAGCGGACACGTTGCTGATATGCAGTTTCACATCACCATGTTCGCGATGTTCAGCTATAACTGGAAAATCCACCGGGTGACGCGACGCCCTGCGCAAATCAGTTACTGATAATTGTGCTCCGACAGTCACTGGACCTCGCCTTCCGAATTCTTTTGGAAGAGGAGTTATGAAGGCAAAAGGCTGATATTTTGTAAAAGCTTACTGTCCTGAATTGACACACATCAACGCATTTCTGCGGTTTTCAGCGGGTCAAAATTCCGTGTTTCTTCTTACCAAGGCTTAATTTCCTGCTCGCGCCAACAGGAATTTGGAGCTGATAAGTCGGATCACTGATCGGTTCATCGTCTACTTTAACGGCGCCTTCGGCAATCTTGCGCTTTGCCTCCCCGTTAGACTGGGTGAAGCCGATGGCAGTGCAGATCGCGGTAATGGGCATGCCATCTGCGCCGATCGACAGGGTCGGCAAATCATCGCCCAATCCGCCGCCAGCGAAAGTCGCAGCAGCGGTGTCTGACGCTGCTTGTGCGGCATCGGCACCACGTACAAGACTGGTCACTTCGTTGGCCAAAACTACCTTGGCATCATTGATCGCACTACCTTCGAGCGCTTCCAATCGGGCAATTTCAGCCAGCGGCAGATCGGTGAACAGCCGCAGGAACCGGCCCACGTCGCGGTCATCGACATTGCGCCAATATTGCCAAAAATCGTAATTCGGCAACTGCGCTTCATTCAGCCACACCGCGCCAGCAGCAGTCTTGCCCATTTTTGAACCATCAGCGGTGGTCAGCAGCGGCGTGGTGACGCCGTAAACTTCGATCCCGTCCATCCGGCGCGTCAATTCGATCCCGTTGACGATATTGCCCCATTGATCCGATCCGCCGAGTTGCAGGCGGCAATTCTCGCGGCTCGCCAGCTCCCGGAAATCATATGCCTGGAGGATCATATAATTAAACTCGAGGAAGGTCAGCGGTTGTTCACGCTCGAGCCGCAGCTTCACCGAATCGAACGTCAGCATCCGGTTGATCGTGAAATGCGGGCCGACCGTGCGCAGCATTTCGATATATTGCAGTTCACTTAGCCAATCATCATTGTTGACCATTACTGCATCTGTTGGCCCGTCACCAAACGTCAGCAATCTCTCAAATGCGGAGCGGATCGATGCGATATTACCGTCAATCGCCTCGGGCGTCAGCATCTGGCGGCTCTCATCCTTGCCCGATGGATCGCCGACCTTGGTGGTACCGCCGCCCATCAGTACAATCGGTTTGTGCCCAGCTTGCTGCAAGCGGCGCAGCATCATGATTTGCACCAGACTGCCAATATGTAGCGAAGGGGCCGTCGCATCGAACCCGATATAGCCCGGCACGATCTGCTTGACAGCCAACGCATCAAGCGCCGCCGCGTCAGTGGTTTGGTGGATATAGCCACGCTCGTCGAGCAGGCGCAGGAGATCAGATGAATATTTGCTCATAGCGCGCGGCGCGTAGCACGGGCTGCTCGCCGCGCAAACACTATGAACTAGCCTTCCGCCGCATAAAGCGCGGCAACCGCTTGCTGGTGGCTGCCCGAATCGCAGCTATCGGACGCGACCGAAACCACATGGACCGCAGCCCCCTTCTTGATGCTGCCAGTTGTGACGCACCCTCCGGGATAGCCCGCGCGGACATTGAATTTCGCGCCTTCACGGGCGTGAAGTGTGGCAAGTGTTATCGACAATTTGCCGCGCTCAACAGTCTCGACTGAGACCTCGGTTTCCACCGCATTGGGCAGATACCGGGCAGCCGCTTTTTTGACAGTGTCTTCATGTGCAGCCCGTGCAATTTCCGGGTCTTCCTCCGGCTTGGGCTCTTTGGTTTTGAAGTGGATGAAGGTGACCAACACGCCAGTACCGCGCTTTTCGATCCTGGTGTCACTTGCCCCTTCGAGCATGTCACGCATCGAAGCCATCTTCATTGCCGGGTTGGCAATGCGTTCGGCTTTCCAGCCAGAATCAAGCTGGATGGTCACCCCGCCATCAAGATCGATATTCTTCGCGTCGGCAGCCATTGCTGCGCTTGCCGAGATCAACAAGGCGAATGTTAAATATTTGCGAATCATAGAGCAGGGTCCGGTGACAGTCGTGGCGTTAAAATAGTCGAACGAATAAGTGTGGCAATTGTCTTTCAATTCCGCAGGACAGTTTAGTGTCTTGCGAGGACAGCGCCGCTCGGCAATAGCAGCAAAGATGCATCAACTTATCCTTCATCCCGATTGCTCCGCCGGCCCGATCACAGCAATCAGCGCGAGTATCGAACCCACGAAGTCCGGTTGCCGAACTACGTTCCGTGCGACTGGCGATTTGGATTCCATCATCATCCCGGTGGGGGATGATCCCTTGCGAACCGACAATCTGTGGAAGACCACATGTTTCGAGATTTTCTGGCAGCCCCGCGGCGGCACATATTACCGGGAATTCAACCTGTCCCCGTCTACCCGCTGGGCCTGTTACGATTTCAACGATTTTCGTCTGGATTCGCGCGATGGCCCGGCGCAAGTCGTGATTGCGTGCCGCAAGGATGGCGATGCCTTGATCATCGAGGCGGAGATTTCGTCCGACCTTCCGTTGCCCGCCGATGTCGCGCTGAACGGTATTATCGAGGACAAGCAGGGCAATATCCAATTCTGGGCGTTGGCGTTTCAGCCTGGCAAGGCGGAGTTTCACAGCAAGGTCTGCAGGATTCTGGAACTTGAGGGGCCGAAGGCATGAGCGTGAAATTCGGCATCGACTGCTTGCTGGCGCAACCGGAACTGCTGGCCGATCTGGCGGGCAAGCGCGTGGCATTGGTCGCGCATCCTGCCTCGGTCACCGCTGATCTGACACACTCGCTCGACGCGCTGATCGCGTCAGGTGTGAATGTCACCTCTGCCTTCGGACCGCAACATGGGCTGAAAGGCGACAAACAAGACAATATGGTTGAGACACGGGACGAGACCGATCCGGTCTATGGAATCCCCGTTTTCAGTCTGTATGGCGAGGTGCGCCGCCCAACTGACCAGATGATGTCTAGCGCCGACGTATTTCTGTTTGACCTGCAAGACCTTGGCTGCCGGATATATACCTTTGTCACCACGCTGCTGTATCTGCTGGAAGAAGCGGAGAAGCACGGCAAAACCGTGTGGGTGCTCGACCGGCCCAACCCAGCGGGCCGCCCGGTAGAGGGTACGCTGCTGATCTCCGGTCAGGAAAGCTTCGTCGGGGCAGGCCCCATGCCAATGCGGCATGGGCTGACACTAGGTGAAATGGGCCATTGGTTCGTCGATCATTTCGGGCTCGACGTGGGTTACCGGGTGATCGCAATGGACGGGTGGCAACCGGACGGCCCGGGTTTCGGCTGGCCGGAAGATCGCGTCTGGATCAACCCCAGCCCCAATGCCGCTAACGTCAACATGGCCCGCGCCTATGCCGGAACAGTGATGATCGAAGGCGCCAATGTCAGCGAAGGCAGGGGTACCACCCGACCGCTAGAAGTGCTGTTCGGCGCGCCCGATCTGGACGCAGCGGCGGTCCATCAGGAAATGCAGCGAATTGCTCCGCAATGGTTGGCTGGCTGCAAATTACGCGAGTGTTATTTTGAACCGACATTCCACAAACATCAGGGCCAATTATGCAGCGCACTGATGATCCACGCGGAAGGTCCGTTCTACGATCACGCAACGTTCAAACCGTGGCGCCTGCAGGCGCTGGCGTTCAAGGCAATCCGGAGCCTGTATCCCGATTACGATTTGTGGCGGGACTTTCCCTACGAATATGAATTGGACCGCCTAGCGATCGATGTAATCAATGGTGGACCGTCACTCAGGGAATGGGTGGATGATGCAGCGCTGGGGCCGGACGATCTGGAGATGCCTGCGGCAGCGGATGAGGCTGCTTGGAAAGCTACTGTGAAACCGCACCTGCTTTATTAGAGCTTGTGACTGCTACTGTGTAGTTAACTGACAGTCTGCTAAAGGCCGACTAGCGTCATTACAGGCCATCAGGGACATCCGCGTCTAAGCACTAGCATCGGTTTGAATTCTGGCTTTATACCCATTGTGAAAGCGCTTCGTCCGATTTCCGAAAACCCCCATTTCTTGTAAGCTTGCCATGCCCATGGCGCTTCCAGCATGGCATCCAGCCATAAATGGTTCGCCCCCATTTCGAGGGCGTAACTTTCTATTTCAGCTAGCATCGCTTTGGCGAGTCCTCGGCCTTGAGCCGGGGCTAAAAGGTATATGCGCGGAATTTCCGCGCCGTCAGTTCTACCGTCGATCGGATCGGGCGAGCCTAGAACGAGCGTTGCAAATCCAACGATCTGCGGCCCGTGTTCTACTACCCAGAGTGCGGTGTCAGGCCGTGCGAGAAAGCGATTCGTTGCTGCCGGACCAAATGTCGACAACTGCACCGCGTATGCTTGTGCATCCCCCCACATATGCCCGTAAGTTTCAGCGTAAACCGCAGCGCCGATGGTGCCAATCTGATCGGCATCCAATGGCTCAGCCAACCTCAAATCAAAAGTTCGATCCATTGAAATTGCCTTTAGCATTAATGCGTTGTTGATTCGATGACCGCCAATGGGTTGCTAGAGGTCATTTCAAAATCTATCCATGCTTCCGGCTCAATTCTCGCATCGCGGCATCCATACCGTCCAATGTCAGGGGATACATCCGGTCATTGACCAATTGCTTGAGCATCTTGGTCGATTGCGAGTAATTCCACTGATTTTCCGGAACGGGGTTCAACCACACAGTGGCCGGATAGGTATTGGTTACGCGGGTCATCCACGTTGAGCCGGCTTCTTCATTCATGTGCTCGACGCTGCCGCCCTGATGGGTGATTTCATACGGGCTCATCGCCGCGTCACCGACGAAGATGATCTTGTAATCATGCCCGTATTTGTGGAGGATATCCCAGGTGTTGGTCCGTTCCGCCCAGCGGCGGCGATTGTCCTTCCACACGCCTTCATACAGGCAATTG
>JBBKWK010000314.1:0-3449 GCA_037968915.1 Pontixanthobacter sp. | reverse complement strand
GCCAATAATTGCTGATACAGCCATTCCTGAGCATGCGGTTCGACATAGGAATGGCCGGCGTTTTTGCAGCGGGCAATCCGCGGATCGCTGGCATCCCACGCGCCCTCAAATACCTGCGCAGTTCGGTCCTTGGCGGCGAGCAGGATTTTCACTGGACCTTCATAGCCATCTAGCCCTGCGGCCATGTCCTGCGCCAGCGAAGTCGGAGCGGGTTTGGTTTGCATTGCACCGAAAATCCCACGCGACAATTTCCGTAAGTCCACTCCGCCAGTAAACAGCCGCGCCAATTCCTTTGGATTGCGCAGTTTTTCGGCATAGCGGGAGCGGATTGCAGCGGGCAGCGGAGTGGCGTCTGCTGAATCGTCTTCAATTACCCACGGATTGGACAGGATTAGCCCATCGCAGCCAATTCCGCCGCCCAGCATCAGCGAGCTGGCGGCATCGCAATTACCGAACGCGATCACCCGATTTATTTGCGGTTCGATAGCTTTGAACGCTTCGAGCGCCGCAGCGATGTCGTTCTCGCTTTTGCGAAATCCACGATCATCGCCGTCACTGTCGCCTACGCCGCGCCGGTCAAAGCGAAAAACGGGAAAGCCCGCGTCTGATATCCGTTTGGCAAGCCGGGCTTGACCACAAAAGGCACCCGAACGGATTTCGCTGCCACCGCTGACGATCAACAGGCCGGTAGTCGCCGGGGCTTCGTCCAGCGTGCCAGTCAGGGTCAGGCCCGCACAGCCGAAAGTTAAGACAAGGCGGCTCATGCCTGCAGCATCCCCATGGCGATCAGCGCGGCAAGCATATCGGCCTGTTCCGGGTCTTCGCCGGGTTCTGCACGTAGCCACAGTCCTGCACTGCCTATGTCGCTTTGTTCGATAATTGTTTGCTGGCTATCGGCATTCGCCACGGCCAGCTCTAGTGCGGTGAACAGCGCCGCTCCGATGGGCCAGCCCGCCAGAACAATTCCCTGGGTGTGCGCGATTGTCGACAAGTCCTTGATATTCTCTGTCTGACCGTTCTCGCGCGCGGCAATTGTGCGCGCCCTGAGCAAGCTGCGTAGCGTCTTGGCGCCTGTAGTCGGGGCATAGCGCCAGCCGGGCAGGGCAGGTGGAGCAAGCAGGCAGCCCGAGCGAATTGATAGTACATGCGTGGCCTTAAATTGTGTCGCCGCCGCCAGAGCCGCTGCGCGCCAATTCTCGATAGTCTGGGTATCCAAAGGTTGGAGGCTTTCATTGCAACCGGCCAAATCGGGGAGAAAAGAATCGATCCCCGACAAATCGAGGCGGCGCATAACTTCTACAGTCTGGCGGCGCATCTTGTTGGCTTCGTCAAACATGGCGGGCAACACCAGCAGGCGGTGCTCTCGGCGCTTGTCAAAGACGAGCGCCATTTCCTCCGCCATCCCGCCACCGGGTAGCGAGCATTGCCAATCCATGTACACTCGATCGCTCAGTTTGGACCATCCGACGCAATTGTTTTGCCTTCTGCAAAGGCCAGTAATCCGCCATAGGTTTCAAGCATTTCGCCGTCGACATCGTCATCCTCGATGATGATGTCCAGCCGGTCTTCCATTTCGGTGAACAGGCTGGCTACTGCCATTGAATCCAGTTCGGGCAAATGGCCGAACAGACCGGTTTCGCCGTCGAAACCCTCGACCTGACTCGCATCGAGCGCGAGGACATCGCGCAAAATGGCCCGCAATTGCGCGTCGGTCGCGCTGCGGCTTGGGGCAGGCCCCTTATTGTCCAAGGGTGGCGCACCCTTTTCGCACCTATGCGGATGACCATTTAAGGCCTCCTCGCGGGCGACGACCGGTTCCTTTGCAGGTTCGATAGTCATCAGGTGGAAATCCCCCTCCAATTGCGGATTACCTTACGGCAGGTGCAGCGCCCTTAGCTTTGCCGGAAAGCCCGCGCAACCCGTCCAGCGCTCCAGGCCGCAGTTCGCCGTGCCAGAACGGGCCAGGCACGAAGCTGGCTGGTGTCAAGGCAGTCGAGGCGGAAACGAGGGCGATCTTCCTCCATCCAGTCGGATTTATAGGGATCGTTCCCGGTGCCGAAATCGACCAAATTCACGCGGTCGCGGTCGATAACGAATTCAAACAGGGCCGCGGATAACGTGGTCCCGGCGGACAGCGACTTATGGTCCTCCAGATGGGCAAGTTTATGGATGTAGGCAGTGCCGTTTTCGACGGTCCAGAACTGCGCGGCCACCGGAACGCCTTCGTTCCGGGCAATGCCTAGCCTGATGCTGCCAGCCGCGCCTTCGTTTTGCGCAAACTGTCGCAGGAGCAACGAATTGCCTTCTTCCGGCTTCCAGCTGTGTGCGTAGATATGTTCGTAAGCAGCCCAGGCTTCAGAGTCGAAGTGGGTTGCGATTTCCACCTCTACCTTCTTGGCTTTACGTTTCAGCGTGGTACGCATCTGGCCCGGCCGCGACGCCCAAAATTCGGCAAAGCTGCGGCCGTTGACCGGCAATACATGATTATGATCGCAGACAGTGCGCTCAACCCGCCAATCGGCGTTACGGAATGCCTGCTCGAGCCGCGATGCCGTTCCGTCTTCGTCGGGCAAGGGCCACAACGTGACATGGTGGGATACGCGGCGCAGGTCTCTGGCGATTGCTGCCAGCAAATGATCACATTCTTGGTCACACCGCAAAACAGGCCGCCAGATGAAGCTGTACCAATTGATCATCGGTTCCAGCCCGCGATCCGTGCGCGTTAGTGCCAGCGCGGCCTTGTCTTCTCCGTCACTTGCCTCGACCAGCAGGGGCGAGATACCGCCGCTGGCTAGCAGGTCGAACCATTCCAACCGGTCAAACGGACCCAGAGAGGAATCTCCCACAGGCGCAATCGTCCCTTGCAGAAATTTAACCGTGTCGTGATAGCTGACCGCAACCAACGATGAATTTCCTTTCCCGGAGCATTAATGCCGCCTGCGCAACATCCCGAAATCAGGCCAATTGACCACCTTGTCGAACGCGGCGAGGCGGGCAGCACTGCTCTGATATTGCGCTCAGTCACGCTTAGCTATGGGGAATTAAGAACCCGTATCGCTGCATTGGCGGCTTGGCTGAAACATCGCATGCCGGAATCGGGCGCGCAGGCCGGAACGAGAATAGCCAGCTGGGCGGCGAAAGGGGAACTTACCTGCTTGTTGCCACTGGCCGCAGCTCGGGCCGGGCTGGTCCATGTACCGATCAATCCTTTGTTGAAGCGTGCGCAGGTAGCACATATTCTGGCCGATAGCGGATCGCAGATGCTGGTCGGCACGAAAGCGCGGCTGGCATCGCTGGAGGCTGGCGATTTGCCGCCGGATTGCTCGATGCTGGACGAGGCGGAATTGTGGGCAGAAGTCGAAAATCATGGAGGCAACCTGCCGCCGTCGAGCGCCAATCCGGATGATTTAAGCGCAATTCTTTACACCAGTGGATCAACCGGGCAGCCC
>JBBKWK010000313.1:0-3142 GCA_037968915.1 Pontixanthobacter sp. | reverse complement strand
ATGGTACCCCGCGTTATTGGTGCGGGCGAATGGCGCAAGCTGACCCGCGGCATCGAACAGCGCGTGCGGGCACTGAATGCCTTCATGTACGACCTTTATCATCGGCAGGAAATCATCCGCGCCGGCCGCGTTCCGGAACGGTTGTTTCGCAACAACGCTGCATGGCTGCCGAACATGGTAGGCTTCACGCCGCCGGGCGGAGTTTACACGCATATCGTCGGGATTGACCTGGTGCGGACAGGGCCGGACGAATGGTTTGTGCTGGAAGACAATGCGCGCACACCATCGGGCGTTAGTTACATGCTCGAAAACCGTGAGACCATGATGTCGATGTTCCCGGAACTGTTCACTCGCGTCGGAGTGGAGCCGGTTTCGGACTATCCTCGCCGCTTGGCCAAAAGCCTTGCGGCCTGCGCTCCCCCGGCCACCGAGGGTAAGCCAGTCGTCGCAGTTCTGACGCCGGGTATATTTAACAGCGCCTATTTTGAACACGCTTTTCTGGCTGACCAGATGGGCGCGGAATTGGTCGAGGGAACCGATTTGCGCGTAATCAATGGCCGGGTCGGCATGCGCACAACGCGCGGATTTAAACCGGTTGATGTGATTTATCGCCGGATAGACGATGACTATCTCGATCCGCTGAGCTTCAACCCGGACAGCGTGCTGGGCATACCGGGCATCATGGACGTATACCGCGCGGGCGGCGTTACGATTGCCAATGCCCCGGGTACCGGTGTGTGTGATGACAAGGCGATTTATAGTTTCATGCCCGAAATCGTCGAGTTCTATACTGGCGAGAAGCCTTTGCTGCCCAATGTCCAGACGTGGCGCTGTTCAGAGGCGGACAGCCTAGCTTATGTGCTCGACAATCTGGCCGAAGTTGTGGTCAAGGAAGTACACGGTTCAGGCGGATATGGCATGCTGATCGGACCGACCTCGTCACGCCGCGAGATTGCCGAATTCCGCAAGAAATTGCAGGCTAACCCTGACAATTACATCGCCCAGCCGACGCTGGCGCTATCCACTTGTCCGATCTTCACCAAGAAAGGCCTGGCCCCGCGCCATGTCGATCTGCGGCCATTCGTGCTGGTTTCTCCCGACAATATTGACATCACCCCCGGCGGCTTGACGCGGGTGGCGATGAAGAAAGGTTCGCTGGTGGTCAATTCGAGCCAGGGCGGCGGGACCAAGGATACGTGGGTGCTGAAAGACTGATGGCTATTCTTACTTCATCGCTCAAATCCCTGGGGGCCAGGTCATGCTAGGCCGGACCGCAAACGGACTATTCTGGATGTTCCGCTATCTCGAACGGGCGGAAAATACTGCGCGTTTGCTCGATGCCGGCTTGCGGATGGCGCTGACCCGCGATCTGGCGAGTTCCGAGGAAGAATGGCGTTCGGTCATTCAAACTGCAGGCCAGAAGCGCGCTTACGAGGCAAAGAACGGCACCTATACCGGGATCCAAACGTGGAATTTTATTCTGCGTGACAAGGACAATCCCGGCAGCGTCATGCAGATGTTTGACTCTGTGCGGACCAATGCGCGGTTATCACGTAACGCGATCAGCAGTGAATTGTGGGAAGCGATCAACGAAAGCTGGATGCAGATCAAGGACATGCTTGCCCGTCCGGTGACCCAGACCACAGTTGGACAGGTTGTTGCCGCAGTCCGCCGCGGGGGCACGCTGGTGCACGGCGCGATGGCCGGGTCGATGCTGCGCAGTGAAGGGTACCACTTCGCCCGTGCCGGGACATTTCTGGAACGCGGCGAGAGCACGGCGCGGATCCTCGACATCAAATATTACCTGCTGCTGCCGTCATTTTCCTATGTCGGCTCGTCCCACGATACCGGCCAGTGGGACACTGTATTGCGCTCCGTTTCGGGCGACCGCGGTTACCGCTTCCTCAATGCCGGACAGATCGATGCGCGCGGGATCGTGGAATTCCTGCTGCTAGATACGCGCTTTCCGCGCAGTCTTGCCTTTTGCCATTCGGCTGTCCGTGAAAATTTGCGTGCATTGGCAAAAATTCACGGGATCGAGGCGCAATCCAATGTCCTGATGCGCGAAGCCGACACTCGCATCGCAGACATGACGGTCGACGCCGTGCTCGAGATGGGACTACACAGGTTCCTGATCGAATTTATGAACAGCAACGCCGCGATTGCCGCCGCAATCGCCGAAGATTATCGGTTTACTGCCTGACATGCGTCTTTCCATCCGCCATACGACACGATACAAATTCACCGATCCGGTGGTGCACGCTTTGCAGCGATTGCGCCTGACGCCCAAAGCGACCCATGGTCAGAAAATTCTGTCGTGGGACATGGAATTTGACAACGCAAAGCTGGAACTTGAATATGATGACCAGCATTTCAACCATGTCACGCTGATATCGGTGGAGCCCGGGGCAACCGAGGTTGTCATCCGCTGCAACGGTTTGGTCGATACCGAAGACAACGGAGGGATGATCGGAAAGCATTCCGGACATCTGCCGCTGTGGTCGTTTCTAAGCCAAACCGATTTAACCAAGCCCGGTACGCAGCTCAATCAGATGCTACGCGGTCTGGCCGACAAATCCGATGACAAATTAGCGTGCCTTCACGCCCTGTCTTCGCGCATTTTGGAGCAAGTAGAATACAAGGTCGGCCAAACCGACGTCGAAACGACAGCCGAGGAATCATGGGTTCGCTGCGCCGGAGTGTGTCAGGATCACGCACATATCTTTATTGGTGCGGCCCGGGCCATGGATATTCCCGCCCGCTATGTCAGCGGCTATCTGATGATGGATGACCGGATCGACCAGGATGCCACCCATGCCTGGGCGGAAGCACATGTGGATGGGCTAGGCTGGGTCGGGTTCGACGTTTCAAACGGTATCAGCCCAGATCCGCGCTATGTCAGGGTCGCCACCGGCCGCGATTACCGCGATGCCGCGCCGATTACCGGAATCAGTTTTGGCAGTGCGTCGCAGGCCTTGCATGTTGAAGTTGCTGTGGAACAACAGCGCATAGAGCAGTAGGGTCTTAGGCAGGAACTGCTTGGGCGAACGCTTTTTAACAGATTCAGGACGTTTATCGGGGCATGGCATTTGGCGTGGCCGCAAAGGGATTAATTCATGACGTATTGTGTGGGAATGTTGGT
>JBBKWK010000312.1:0-4311 GCA_037968915.1 Pontixanthobacter sp. | reverse complement strand
AAGCTCGATCTGGGCGTGATGATGGCCGAAAAGACCAAGGCTGTCGGCGAGTTGACTGGCGGGATCGAGTTCCTGTTCAAAAAGAACAAAGTCACCTGGATCAAGGGCCATGCAGCGTTTCAGGATTCGCATAGTGTTACAGTTGGGAAAGATACCGTCACCGCGAAAGAAATCATCATCGCGACCGGTTCCAGCGTGACCCCCCTGCCCGGCGTCGAGGTGGACAATGCGAAAGGCCGCATCGTCGATTCCACCGGCGCCCTCGAACTGGCCGAAGTGCCCGAACATCTGGTTGTCATCGGGGGCGGCGTGATCGGGCTGGAGCTTGGCTCTGTCTGGCGCCGTCTGGGCGCGAAGGTTACTGTGGTCGAATTTCTCGATCTGTTGCTGCCCGGAATGGACACCGATGTCCGCAAGGAAGCGGGCAAGATATTCAAGAAGCAGGGCATGGACCTGAAGCTGAAGAGCAAGGTTACTGGCGCCAGCGTCAAGGGCAAGAAGGTCTCCCTGACAATGGAACCCGCGGCGGGCGGCGATACGGAAACTATCGAGGCGAGCCATGTGCTGGTGTCCATCGGCCGACGGCCCAATGTCGACGGACTAAACCTGAAAGCCATCGGGATTGAACTGAACAAGCGCGGCCAGATCGACACCGACAACGATTTCCGCACCAAGGTGGACGGCGTCTGGGCCATCGGTGACGTGATCCCCGGCCCGATGCTCGCGCACAAAGCCGAGGATGAAGGCATTGCCTGCGCGGAAAATATCGCGGGTCAGACCGGCATCGTAAACCATGCGGTGATCCCGGGGGTGGTCTATACCATGCCGGAATTCGCCGACGTAGGCATGACCGAGGAAGAAGCGAAAGAAGCCGGTCACACAGTCAAAGTCGGGAAATTCCCGATGATGGCCAACAGCCGTGCCAAGGCAAACCGCGACACTGACGGTTTCGTAAAGGTTGTCGCCGATGCTGAGACCGACCGCGTATTAGGCGTGCATATCGTTGCCAGCCTGGCCGGAACAATGATTGCCGAAGCAGCCATCGCGATGGAATTCGGGGCAACTTCGGAAGACATCGCCTACACTTGTCACGCCCACCCGACCCATGCCGAGGCATTGAAAGAGGCGGCAATGGCGGTGCAGGGTCAACCGATCCATATGTAGGTGGCTGTAAATTTTCGCAGCGCGGCTGCGGCCGGTTTGCCGACATACCTCATTGGCCTTACCCTGCCGGTCGTGGCCGGGTTGGTTTTCATGTGGGGCAATAATGCGCCGTTGTCCTATCTCGGCCTCAATGCAGGGGCCTTGGTGGCAGGGCTGATGCTGGCAAGCTATCCACCCTCGCGGCTCCCTGATTTCACTTGGCCCATGCTTGGTGTACTTATTGTTGCAATACTTGCCCTGCCCCTACTTCTTGGACCAGAGCTGGACGGAATATCTCGCTGGATTGCCATTGGTCCGCTCCGTATGCACGCCGCGATGTTGCTGGTGCCAGCGCTGCTGGTGATCGCAGCCAGATTGCCTGAACCGCGGGCATCCGCACTAATTGGTGCTGCGGCGATTGTAATCGCCCTTCAACCCGATCGCGCGAGTGCGTTTGCCCTGCTGATAGCCTCCATTGCCTCGTTCATGCTGACCAAGTCACGGGCCATGCTTATCGCCTCGGCGGCAGCGCTGGCTGGCTTGATGACAGCTTTGCAATTGCCTGATGAGCTTGAAGGCGTTCGCTTTGTCGAACAAGTTCTTCACTTCGCTTGGATCGTCCAACCTTGGGCCGCAATGATGATGGGCATTGCCTTGATAGGCGCGATTGTTGCCCTGCTAATAGCCAATCGCGATACCAGGGTTGAAACCCTTTGTGGCCCGGTCGGAGTGGCAGCGTTTCTGTCTGGTCTCGCAGTCGCATCGCTGCTGGGGAACTATCCAACACCGTTAATAGGTTTCGGCGCATCGTCCATTCTCGGCTATGGATTTGCCGTGTTCATGCTCAGAAGATCGATGGGGAATATTTAATGGCCAAACAGCGCTGGATGACCCGTTTCGCCCGCTGGCACATATGGCTCGGCTGGCTGGTGGGGGTGCCGATTGTCATGTGGATGGTGACCGGCTTGGTGATGGTCGCGCGCCCGATTGACGCGGTGCGCGGTAACCATTTGCGGATTGATCAGGCGGAGCAGGCGCTACCATTGGCGAATCCTGCCCCGGTTCTGAACGAAATTGACGTTCCGAGAACAGTGCGCGAAATACGCACCTTCATGCAACGCGGACGGCCCGTTACCTTGGTCACAAGGCTCGACGGCAGCACGGCGCGCTTCAATGCACTGGACGGGGTCATGATCGAGCCGCTCGACGAACAGGAAGCTCGTGAACTTGTCGCCAAAACCATCAAGGGGGGTAATATGATCGCTGCAATGCGCCTGTTCGCGGCAGACAAAGTTCCCTTCGATTTCCGCCGTCCGATCGATGTATGGCAGGCTGAACTGGCCGATGGGACGCGGATTTACGTCGGACAATACACCGGAGAAATCGAGGCTGTTCGCACCCGTTGGTGGCGGCTGTTCGATTTTATGTGGGGGCTGCATATTATGGATCTGGAGGCGCGCGAAGATACATCGCATCCCATCCTGATCCTGTTTGCCGCACTCGGCCTGACAGGATCGCTGCTTGGCACAATCCTGATGTTCCGCCGCCGTAAAGCGAGACCAAGCCCGTGAGCAGCGCTATCGTTCCCGCCGTGTTGCCGCCGGTTCTTGATCTGGCCGGTACTGCGATTTTCGCACTGACCGGTGCGCTGCTGGCTGCACGGCTGCGGCAAACCTTTGTTACGATGGCGTTCTTTGCGCTGATTACCGGTGTCGGCGGCGGATCGTTGCGCGACATGTTGATCGGAACGCCCGCATTTTGGATGTACAACCCTTGGGTGACGCCCATTATCTTCGCCACCGCGGTGATTGCGTGGTTCACACCGCGCCGGTGGTGGGAGGGTCAATTGCTCGAATGGGCCGATGCCGCAGGCCTCGCCGCATTTGCGGTTCTGGGAACTGCAAAAGCGCTGGCATTCGGCGTGGCGCCGGTGCCGGCGATGGTTCTCGGCATCATCACCGGCTGCGCGGGCGGCGTGGTTCGCGATGTGATTGCGGGCGAGCCCTCGATCATCATGCGTCCCGAGCTTTATGTAACTGCAGCCGCCATGGCGGCATTGGTCACAATGATCGGCTCGTCAACAGGACTACCCGATGCGCTTGTTTGGGCCGCCGCGTGGGCCGCAGGCTTCGCACTTCGCGGCGCGGCCATCAGATGGAAACTCGCGCTGCCTGCATATAATGAAGCCTCCTATGACCACCGACCCTCGGAGGGCGAACAGGGCGATGATGATGACAGCTCCGGAGGGACCAAGACCTAACCGCCGTATCGATCATCCTGTTCCGGGTTGTATTCTGGAGAATCGTCGTAGTTTTCGCCCGGAACCGGTCCGCCGGGATAGGCCGGCGCATTTGTTGATGGGGCATTGGAGGTTCCTGCATTCGTCGGTGTGTTTGCCCACGCCGCTGAATAGCGATCATCGGACCACTGCCGATCTTCCTCGTTACTGTAGCTGCCCTGCTTGTCGCTATAGTCACTCTGCAAATCACTGCTTCCGCTGTAGCTCACATCGTCGATCCGGCCATCCTGACCGATGCTGCAAGTAAAGCTGTCGCCATTGTAAAGCGAACCGGAGACCTGCCAGCCACTCCCAGACCGTTCAACGGAATCGACAGAATCCACCCGCACATCGCGTTCGATTTTGCGCACGCATCTATCTGCAGCGCCATCTATGCCGCGCGCCGCACCCGAACTGCGATTGTAGCTGGTGCCTGTGCGATAGGGATAGGATCGTTCACGCCTCGGTTGGCTGGCCGCGCTAGCCACTGCGGCAATCGTGCCGATGATCAACACGCCCGCGAGCACATCGCCTGCCGAAGTCCGGTTGCGGTAATGGCTGCGTCCGCGATACCGATGATTATATACAGTCTCGCTATCCGCATCCCATGCGGCATTGGCCGGAATGGAAGCGTACGAAGTGTTCGTCGGCAATTCTGCAGCAGCCGAAGGCGTCACCGCCATAGACAAAGCCGCAACCATTGCAGCCGAGGAGGAAATTAGGGAAAGGCGTTTCATTATGTTGTCCCCACTTATTTGATTGGTGATAGGACTAAGCGGTCCAGGCTTTCATCAGCCTGAACCGCTTCACCTAGTTGATCCTGACCTTTAGCGCAGGCCGCGGATGCCGCTGAAGTCAAGGTTGACCACCCGGCCGCGGGACAGGTTACA
>JBBKWK010000311.1:0-13117 GCA_037968915.1 Pontixanthobacter sp. | reverse complement strand
TTATTGTCGGCCACACGTTGATCGCGCAGTGCCTCGATCTGTGTCGCCACATCATAGCCGCGATCAGTGACAATCTTTTCGAGGACGATCAGCCGATCAGTCATCTTGTCAACCTGACCATGTAGCGCGCGGTTCTCTTCGCGCAGCTTGCCGGCTTCCTGCGTGTCGGCGCGTTTGGTCTTGCCGCCCCATTCATCTTCCAGCGGGTAGCCGTGCTTGGCGCGGATCCAGTTGTTGATGATCCATCCGCCCGTGCTGAGCGCGATGATTGCGATTACGAAGTCAGGGCCGCCCCAATCCATCACACGTTCTCCCGCTTTGAAACATTCAGCGGCACACCCGTGCCTCCTTCGACTGAGCGGGTATCGCGCAAGGCCTCGATCTGGGTCGCAATGTCATAGCCGCGGTCAGTGACGATGCGTTCGAGCACTTGGACGCGCTTTTCCAGCTCGGCAGTATGGGACACATATTGCGCGGCCTTCTCGGCGCTGCTTTCAGCGGTGGCGGCGATGCGCTTTTCTTCCAGTTTTTTCTGGCTACCGATCCAGACGATGCCGAGCACCATCAGGAACGGAGCGGAAACCGCAACCAGTCCAATTAAATCACCCATTTTTCAGTCCTCCCAAAATCAAGTTTTTAGCGCAGCCGGTCGATCTCAGCAGACAGGCGCGGATTGCTGGTGACGTAGTAGGTTTCCACATCAGCCAGACGGCGGTCAATATCGCGGAAACGCGAACGTACTTCGCGGGCGGTCCGGGTCGGAGACTGGCGGACGCTCTGCCAGTATTTCTGTTCTTCCGGGCCACCATATAGGTGAGCGGGCTTCTTGTTGAGGAGCAATCCGGCTAGGAAATACAGCGGCAAGACGATCGGGCTGAGAATGCCGGTAAGCAACAGGCCGATGAAGCCCAGCCGCACCCACATGGCATTAACCCCTGTGTAATCAGCGATCCCAGCGCAAACACCCATCAGTTTGGCATTTTGCTTGTCGCGATAAAGGGTGGTGCGTTCACCGGTCATTTGCTTGCTTCCTTCTGCTCTGCCATCATACGGTCCAATTCGCGCAGTGGCTGATTGTCGATGTCCCGGTCGTGCATGACCCGGGCGGTCTTGAAATCCGGGTTGTCGGATGCGACCAGCCGTTCGACGGTGTCCATCCGGTCATCCAGGCGGCGCGCCAGCTGATACAATTCCTCAAGCAGGTTTTCGTCGTCCGGAGTGATCGTCGCCATGGTTTTCCATTTGGTAATATAATGGAAAATGATCCACGGGAGTCCGATGAAAATGGCGGGGACGATTATGATTGTTTCATCCATGACTTATCAGTCCTTTTTCGTGGCGCTGCCCATGGCGCGCTTCATTGCTTCCAGTTCCTCGTCGACCTTGTCCGCACCTTCCAGTGCGGCAATCTCGTCGGACAGGGTTGGCTTGCCAGTGCCATCGGCGATGCTCATCGCGTCGGCGCGGCCTTCGGCATAATCTACCCGGCGTTCCAGTTGGTCAAACCGTGACAGGGCCTCGTCCACCCGCTCGGTGCTGAGCAAAGTGCGCAGCTTCACGCGATTTTCCGCGCTTTCCAGACGGGCCGCGATGGCGGTCTGGCGGCTGCGAGCTTCGCGCAGGCGGTGCTGCAGCTTGCCAATATCCTGTTCGTATGCGCGCAGGGCATCGTCCAGCACGGTGATCTCAGCATTCAGCTGCTCGGCCATGTCGCTGGCCTTCTTGCGTTCAACCAGAGCAGCGCGGGCCAGATCTTCGCGATCCTTGCTCAGCGCCAATTGCGCTTTCTCGCCCCAATCTGCCTGCAATTTGTCCAGCTTGACAGTGTGGCGGTGCATTTCCTTCTGATCGGCAATTGTTCGGGCTGCGCTGGCGCGCACTTCGACGAGGGTTTCCTCCATCTCGAGGATGATCATCCGGATCATCTTGGCGGGGTCATCCGCCTTATCGAGCATGTCGTTGAAGTTGGCAGCAATGATATCGCGTGTACGGCTGAAAATTCCCATCAAGGGTACTCCGGAAAAATTGAATTCGCCCGACTGGCTGGCATTACCCTGATTGGGGTGGCTTTGAGTCGGTGTGGGGCTGCGGCGAAGACGCTCCACTTCGCTCTCGAAACGGGACGCGGTGGTGCGGGCCGAAGCATTGTCCGGGGGGGAGACGCGCTCCGGCCCTAGGGGATTGGTATCGGATTGATCGCTCATGCCAGTTCCACAGCTTCGCAATTGACCGTTGCGGCATGGGCCGACCCGAATGCCGGGTTCATATGCATCTGCGTGCTCATCGCCACGAAGGCGACCATCGCGAGCATACTGGCAGCGGCGGCTTGACCGAGCTTGGTCTGGAAAAAGCGACGGTTGTACATTGTGTTGTCCTTCCGAATGATCTTGTTCACCATTCAGCAAGGAGCATGCCAAATTGTCAAAAATGGCAGAATCCCTAAGCTTTTCTAGTAATTCGGAGTTTCTCATCTGGTAAGACTTGCCAACAATCGGGAAATTTTCCTATAGGTTGGGATTATGGAGCGCGATAACCAATTTATTGGCCAGTCAGGGGCCTTTCTCGACGCCGTGGAGCGGGCCAGTCGCGCCGCGCCGATGCGCCGTCCTGTGTTGGTCGTGGGCGAGCGTGGGACTGGCAAGGAGCTGATCGCCGAACGGTTGCACCGTCTATCGCTGCGTTGGGGCGAGCCGTTGGTGACCATGAATTGTGCCGCCCTCCCTGAAACACTGATCGAAGCCGAATTGTTCGGCCACGAAGCGGGGTCGTTCACCGGCGCTACCAAATCTCGCGTAGGAAGGTTTGAAGAAGCCGACAAAGGTACGCTATTTCTCGACGAACTGGGCACCTTGTCGATGGCCGCACAGGAGCGCCTGCTGCGTGCAGTCGAATATGGTGAGATTACCCGGATCGGATCGTCTCGCCCGATCAGCGTCGATGTGCGGATTGTCGCGGCGACTAACGAGAACCTTCCCAAGATGGCCGAGGAGGGCATGTTTCGTGCCGACCTACTCGACCGGTTGAGCTTCGAGGTGATAACTCTGCCGCCGCTGCGTGTGCGCGAGGGCGATATCGGTGTGCTGGCGGAGTATTTCGGGCGGCGGATGGCGGCGGAAATCGATTGGGAAAGCTGGCCGGGGTTTTCCGAGCATGTCGCGCGCCAGATGGAGGAATATCCTTGGCCGGGCAACGTCCGTGAACTGCGTAATGTAGTGGAGCGCGGCGTCTATCGCTGGGACAATTGGGAGGAGCCAATCGGCCACCTGGTGTTCGATCCGTTCGATAGCCCGTGGAAACCCTTTGAGCCTGCCAAGAAAGCGCCTCCTAAGACCGGGACAGCCGAGGGCGCAGCCAATTCGTCCACACCAGCCATGCCGATCGACCTGGAAAGGGTCGATGATCTGCGCGGTGCGGTCGAGGCGCATGAGCGGGCAATTGTGGAACATGCGCTGGGCAAGCACCGTTGGAACCAACGCCAAACCGCCAAGGCGCTGGGTCTGAGTTATGATCAGCTGCGTCACTGCATCAAGAAGCATAGCTTGGCGGAGGATTAGCGCGGTCTGCACCCTCAGGTGCCTTGACTAAACTGCATCAGTGCTGCGGAGCCACGGTGGCCGAACAATCATCATCAACCTGCCTTGCCGATCGCGGCTGTTCCTTTATGAGTGACGCCGGGAGCGAGAATCACATCATCTCAAAATTATCTTGCGCCACGGCTGCGTGGCATCGCAATTTGCTAATTTGTCTTGCTGCGACAGCGATTGCGCTGTCCGCGCTTGCTCCGCATCGCGCCCAGGCGCAGTCGACTACGACCCTGACAGACATTCAGTTGGTCGCAGAGGAGAAAGACCAAGCCATTTTTCGGCTCCGTTTCTCGCCCCGACTAGCGACGTTTACCGCAAATCAAGACGCCAACGATGCCACGCTGAAACTATCGATGACCCGCCGCGCGCAAAGCGCTGCGGTCAACCGAAAATTGGCCGGCATTGTCCGCGAAGTTATCTTTGAACAGAATGATAGCAACCTGATCGTGCGGTTTCGCACCAACGGTCCCGCACGGATCGATACCACGCCAAGTGCGCAGACTAATTTGCTGGTCACGGTTCGTCGGCCGACCCGTCAAGAGCTGTCCAATACATCTTCCGATACTCGGGGTAGCGAAGATTATTACGCTGGCGGTGGCAGTTCGGTACCCGAATATCTTGATCCCCTACAGGGGGAAGACGATTTCGCCCTGATCATGCTGAAATATGCAGACGTCAGCGAAATTGTCGGCTTGCTGGTCGACGGCGTTAAGGTGAGGCCCAACGATGCATTTATCCGGAGCGAGCCCGGGTTTGGCTCACCTGGTACGAACGGAACCAATTACGGCCAGGTTGTTCGCCCGAACGAAGAAGAGGAATTGCCGCTCGGGGAATCGGTCAATAGCGGCCTAGCAATCGATCGGCGGCTGAATGCAATCTGGGTCGAGGGTTCCCCGCAGCGCATTGCCCGCGTGCGGCGGATGATCGAGATGATCGACCGGCCAGTCGATAGCGTAATTCTTGAAACACAATTTGTGGAATTAACCGAAACCGGTGCTCGAAATGTCGGCTTCGATTTCACCAATGCCAACGGGCAGGTGGCATTCGGCACCAGGCAAAGTGGGCAGTTTCTGCCATTCGGCTTTGATCCGGCTGAGGCGCTGAACAGCCTCACTTTGCAGGCCGCTGTTTATGCTCAGGTGCAAAAAGGGGAAGGGCGGATATTATCGGCCCCGCGGATCGCGGCGCAGAGCGGCTCGACAGCGAAGATCACCACCGGCGACGCTTTGCCGATCCTGACCGCAATCACACTGTCCGGCGTCAATGGCGTGTCGCAGCAAGTGCAATACGTGAATGTCGGAGTTACCTTGCAGATCGCACCGCGGGTAAGTAGCGACGGCTATGTCAGCTCGAAAATCTACGGTGTGGTGTCGAGCGTCACCGGATTTTCACAGGGTTATCCCACGATCAGTCAGCGCGAAGCAGAAACCAGCGCATCGGTGCGCGATGGGGAGACTTTCGTGATTGGCGGTTTGACCCAGGAAAGTTCGCTGATTTCCAAATCGAAGGTGCCAATTTTGGGCGATATTCCACTGATTGGTGAGCTGTTCAAGCGCGAGAATTCGACCGAGAGCAAGACCGAGCTGTATATCATCATCACGCCGCATATCATTCGTCATGGCCAGTCGAGATCAGCAGCATCCGATGGCACTGATGGCGGCGATCGACAGTAACTTTTTCAAATTGCGCAGCGTGCTGAATGTTACAAATCGGTGATATTAATATCACTTCGTTATCCTTAATCGCCAGTTAGTTGTGAAAGGTTCGGTCGCCTTGCTTGACCAAACGTGCGCGGCGTGTAGCAATAGTTTCACGGCACATAGAGACGGGGTCGCACCAAGAACGTCAAACGGACAGGCAAAAGCCCGTCACCCCGCCAGATCGCCGTTGTGCAATCATGGGAGAGTTGAGTTGAAAAAGAAAAATCTTGGACTTTTAGTCGCAGCCGGAGCGGTTGCTGTAGTTGCCACCCCCAGTCTCGCGAACCATGCCTGGAGCAGCTATCACTGGGCGCGTTCCGGCGCAGAAGTGAATGTGCCGGTCGTGGATAACACCAACTCCACCTGGCAGGGCCATGTCACCATAGCGAATTCGGATTGGAACCAGTCAACTGTCATCCAGTCACCATTGTCGCGCGCCAACAATGGCTCAGCTTGTGATTTCGTACAGGGTTCGATCCAGGTTTGTAATGACGATTACGGCAGTGTCGGTTGGCTTGGTATCGCCAGTATCACCCTGTCGGGTGGCCACATTTCTGCCGGTAGCACAAAGCTGAACGATTTCTATTTCAACCAGCCGCAATATAACAACAACACCTGGCGTCAGTTGGTCACGTGCCAAGAAATTGGTCACGATTACGGGCTCGGCCACCAGAACGAGAATTTCAACACCGACGTAACCACGTCGTGCATGGAATACACCAACCAGCCGCAGGGCAACGAGGGCCCCGATGCGCATGATTACGAAATGCTGCTCGACATCTATGCCCATACCGATAGTACCGGCGGTGGTGGCCCCGGCAATAGCGGCGGCAAAGGCAAGGGCAAGAAGCTCGGGGTTGGCAACACACCATCGGATTGGGGGCGTCCCGTCAAGTTCGACGGCCAGAACCGTCCGAACGTATTCGTTCGCCAAGAAGGTGGATTTGTTGTGGTGACTCATGTCACGTGGGCAATCGGCGAAGGTCCGAAGAACAATGGCCATAGCGGCGGTCATCACTAAAACCGGCCTTTAGGCAATTTTACTTCGGGGGGTCCGGCCATGCCGGGCCCCTTGTTGTTTGCGGCGTTGTTTGCGGCGCAAGTTTTTCGCGACTACCAGCTTGCGTTTTGTGCGGACTGCGCCTACCGCCCATTCATCCCGACATTGTCTTGATGAAGTGGGGCTGGCGCCGAAAGGGGCCGGCGCGAAACTGCTTTGTCATTCATGTCTGAAGCAACCGGAGTATAAATGGCCGATCTGGCACGCCTGACACAGATTATCGAACCCGAAGCGTCTGCGCTCGGGCTCGATCTGGTGCGCGTGATAATGACCGGCTCAGAAGCAGGCGACGGCGAGCGCGCCCTGCAGATCATGGCGGAAGATCCGGCTACAGGGCAGCTTCTGATCGATCAATGCGCCGCCCTGTCGCGTGCTGTGTCGGAGAAAATCGACGCGCTGGAAGAATCGGGCGACGAATTGATTGAGGGAAATTATCATCTTGAGGTCAGTTCGCCCGGCATCGACCGTCCGCTAACCAGAGCGAAAGACTTCGCAAATTGGTCTGGGCATGAGGTAAAAGTTGCTCTGATCGAGAAAATTGACGGCCAGCGCAACGTGCGCGGGTTACTGATCGGCATCGAAAATGATACTGTCAGCGTTGATGACAGGCAGGGCAAGCGGTCTACCTTTCCGCTCGGCTCGATCCATTCGGCAAAGTTGATCCTTACAGATCAGTTGATTGCCGCTACCAAGCCGCTGGATACCAGTGGCACCGATGAAATTTCTGAAGAAGAAGAGAAGGCTGACGACTAATGGCCAGTGCAATTTCCGCCAATAAGGCAGAGCTGCTCGCAATTGCGACCGCCGTTGCTACCGAGAAGATGATCGATAAATCGATTGTCATCGAAGCGATGGAAGAAGCGATCCAGAAGAGTGCGCGCAACCGCTACGGTGCCGAAAACGATATCCGCGCCAAGCTGGACCCGCTGACCGGCGATCTGCGCCTGTGGCGCGTCGTCGAAGTGGTCGAAGAAGTTGAAGACTACTTTAAGCAGGTTGATCTGAAGCAGGCTGAAAAGCTGGAGCCAGGCGCCGTTGTCGGCGATTTCATCGTTGATCCGCTGCCGCCGGTCGATCTGGGGCGCATCGATGCGCAATCTGCCAAGCAGGTAATTTTCCAGAAGGTTCGCGATGCCGAGCGTGAGCGTCAGTTTGAAGAATTCAAGGATCGCGCCAACGAAGTGATCACCGGCGTGATCAAGTCGGTCGAGTTTGGCCATGTGATCGTCAATTTGGGCCGCGCAGAAGGCGTTATCCGCCGCGACCAGCAAATACCGCGCGAGGCCGCCCGTGTGGGTGAGCGAGTGCGTGCACTGATCACCAAGGTGGAACGCAACAATCGCGGACCGCAGATTTTCCTTAGCCGCGCCCATCCCGATTTCATGCGCAAATTGTTTGCACAGGAAGTGCCCGAAATTTACGATGGGATCATCGAAATCAAGGCCGCCGCCCGCGATCCCGGTTCCCGCGCCAAGATCGGCGTGATCAGCCATGACAGCAGCATTGACCCCGTTGGCGCCTGCGTCGGCATGAAGGGCAGCCGCGTTCAAGCCGTCGTGCAGGAATTGCAGGGCGAGAAAATCGATATCATTCCGTGGTCGGAAGACACCGCCACTTTCGTGGTGAATGGTCTGCAGCCTGCCACCGTCAGCCGCGTTGTGCTGGACGAAGAAGAGGGCCGGATTGAAGTGGTTGTCCCCGATGACCAGCTGAGCTTGGCCATCGGTCGCCGCGGCCAGAATGTCCGTCTCGCCAGTCAGCTGACCGGTCACCAGATCGACATCATGACCGAAGAAGAAGCGAGCGAGAAGCGCCAGAAGGAATTCTCCGAACGCTCCAAGATGTTCGAAGAAGAACTCGACGTCGACGAAACGCTATCGCAGCTACTGGTCGCCGAAGGCTTCGCTGAGCTGGAAGAAGTGGCCTATGTCGAACTGGCCGAACTCGCCAGCATCGAAGGCTTTGACGACGATCTGGCTGAAGAACTGCAGAGCCGCGCCACCGAGGCGCTCGAACGTCACGAAGAAACTGCCCGTGCCGAACGACGCGAGCTGGGTGTCGAGGACGATCTGGCCGCAATGCCGCATCTGACCGAGCAAATGCTGGTCGTGCTGGGCAAGGCAGGCATCAAGACACTCGATGATCTGGCCGATCTGGCAACGGACGAGTTGATCGCCAAGAAGCGTGAAGCGCCGCGCCGCCGGAACAATACCGATGGCCCGCCGCTCAAGCGTCCGCAGCGCACAGAAGACAAAGGCGGCGTGCTGGGCGTTTATGGTCTGTCCGAAGAACAGGGCAACGAGATCATCATGGCCGCGCGTGCACATTGGTTCGAAGACGAAGAGCCCGCCGCTGAAAAGCCTGCAGCTGCAAAACCTGCTGCAGAAGAGCCTGTCGCCGTAGAGGAAGCTCCAGAGGAGCCAGCCGCTAAGAAGCCCGCAGCCAAAAAGCCAGCGGCCAAGAAACCAGCCGCTAAGAAGGCTGCGGCTAAGAAGCCGGCAGCCGAAGAGCCTGCTGCTGATGCAACCGCCTCCGACACACAGGAGGCCGCCGATGCGGACTCCACACAATGAGCGCGTAAATTCCGCCAAAGCTATCCACCGCAAGGTCCCTACTTTTGGGTCCGAGAAGCCCTGCCCGGAACGTAAGTGCATTCTGTCGGGCAAAACTGCTCCGCGTGATAGCCTGATCCGGTTGGCGATTTCGCCAGATGGGCCAGACGGGGTGGCGCAGGTGTTGCCAGACCTGCTTGCGCGGGCCCCTGGGCGCGGCGCATGGCTGGGCGTTTCGCGAACGGAGCTTGAGGCGGCTCTCGCCAAGGGCAAGCTGCGCGGTGCACTTGCGCGAGCATTCAAGGGTGCGAAGCTGGAAGTGCCCGATGATTTGCCCGACCGGATCGAACATGGGCTGATGAGGCTATTGTGTGATCGGTTGGGTCTCGAATTGCGCGCGGGCAAGCTTATATTGGGTTCCGACCGGATCGCCGAACAGGCCCGTTCGGGGCGGGTGGCGATGCTGATGCACGCCAGTGATGCAAGTCAGGATGGCAGCCGCAAGCTGGATCAGGCTTGGCGCGTTGGCCGGGATATAGAAGGGTCGGGGGCACAGGGAACACGCTTGCCACTGGACCGGGCGGCTCTGTCTGTGGCATTGGGCCGCGACAATGTCGTCCATTTGGCGCTTGCCGATAAGAAATCGGCGGAACGGATCATGCCCGTTCTGGCGCGACTGTTACATTTCCTGGGGGCCAAGCAGGCCGGAAGTGATACCAAAACTGACGCCGCTGGGCCGCCAATCGCGGAACATCGGGGCGACGAATTGAATTTTGAAGGATAGACGAGCTTTATGAGCGATACTGAAGACAAACCGACACGCACCCGCAAGCCTTTGGGCCTTTCGCGGGCGGTCGATGCCGGTGAGGTTAAGCAGACTTTCAGCCACGGCCGTACCAACAAGGTAACGGTCGAGGTAAAGCGGCGCCGCAAGCTGGTAAAGCCGGGTGAAGCTCAGCCGGCCGCTGAAGTTGTAGCCGAGCCAGCGCCAGCGCCAGCTCCCTCTCCTGCGCCGACTCCCAAGGTTGCGCCGAAGCCCGCTGCGAAAAAGGCGCCGACTTCAAACGAAACCGCACAGGAACGCGTCGCTCGGATGCAACGTGAGGCCGAGGAAGATCGCCTGCGTTCCGGTGAAGAATCCCGTCGCCGCGAAGAAGAGAAAAAAGCCAAGGCACTCGAAGACGAAAAACAGCGCGCCGAGGCAAATCGCGAAGCTGAAGAAGCCAAGCCCGAGGAAGTAGAGGCCCCGGCAACTGCGTCCGCCAAGAAGTCTCCGGCGGTCGCAGCCAAGGTAGCTGCCAAGGAAACTGCCAAGGAAGCTGCGAAAAAACTGGATGCAGAAGCTGAAGCTGTGGTCGAGGCGATCATGGACGCCGAAGCCACGCCGGCGCCCGCTGTGCGCCGCTTCACCCCGGTTGCACGCCCTGAAACCAAACGGCCGGAAAAGAAGAAAAAAGAAGACAAGCGTACTAGCAAGACCGAGGAAGACCGTCGGCGTAGCGGCAAGCTGACCGTCAATCGTGCGCTGAATGAAGACGAGGGCGCGCGCGCCCGTTCGCTTGCTGCGCTGAAACGCGCACGTGAAAAGGAACGTCGCAGTCAAGGCGGTGGCAACCGCAAGCCGCGCGAGAAGCAGTACCGTGAGGTAGCTGTGCCCGAAGGGATCACGGTTCAGGAACTGGCCAAGCGGATGGGCGAAAAGGGCGCCGATCTGGTGAAGGCGCTGTTCAACATGGACATGATGGTCACCGTCAACCAGTCGATCGATCAGGACACTGCTGAATTGCTGGTCGAAGATTTCGGCCACACCATCAAGCGTGTTTCGGAAAGCGATGTCGATATCAAGGTCGCGACTGATCTTGATCCGGAAGAAACCTTGCGGCCGCGGCCAGCAGTGGTCACGATCATGGGCCATGTCGATCACGGCAAGACCAGCCTGCTTGATGCATTGCGCGGTACCGACGTGGTGCGCGGCGAAGCGGGCGGGATTACCCAGCATATCGGGTCATATCAAGTCACCACCAAAGATGGCGCAAAGATCACCTTCCTCGATACGCCGGGCCACGCGGCCTTCACCGAAATGCGTCAACGCGGTGCGAATGTCACCGATATCGTGATCCTGGTGGTTGCTGCTGATGACGGCATCATGCCGCAAACAATTGAGGCAATTAAGCACACCAAAGCTGCCGGTGTCCCGATGATTGTCGCGATCAACAAGATCGACAAACCGGAAGCCAATGCGCAGAAAATCCGCGAACGCTTGCTCGAACATGAAGTGATCGTGGAAGCGATGTCGGGCGACGTGCAGGATGTTGAAATCTCGGCAAAGAACAAGACCAATCTTGACGAATTGCTCGAGAAGATCGCGCTTCAGGCTGAATTGCTTGAATTGAGGGCTCGTCCGGATCGCCCTGCAGAAGCAACAGTGATTGAATCGCAACTCGATAAGGGCCGCGGCCCGGTCGCTACCGTATTGATTACGCGCGGCACCTTGAGAAAGGGCGACAATTTCGTTGTCGGCACCGAAAGCGGCAAGGTCCGTGCGATTGTCAACGACCAGGGCAAGCAGATCAAGGAAGCTGGCCCGTCGATGCCGGTCGAAGTATTGGGCCTTGGCGGCGTACCTGGCGCCGGCGAGCAGTTGGCTGTCGTAGAAAACGAGCAGCGCGCACGTGAAGTTGCGCAATATCGCCGCGAAAAGGCGACCGAACAGCGTACTGCGCTGGCACCGACCAATTTCGATGCGATGTTCTCGTCGCTCAAGAATGATGTGGTCGAATTCCCGGTATTGGTGAAGGCCGATGTCCAGGGTTCGGTTCAGGCGATCAACACGGCGCTTAATGCCTTGTCGAACGATCTGATCAAGGTGCGCGTGCTACACTCCGGTGTTGGCGCGATAACCGAAAGCGACGTGACGTTGGCTGCGGCATCCAATGCTCCGATTATCGGTTTCGGCGTACGGCCTAATCCGAAAGCTCGCGCGCTGGTCGCGCGTGACCGGGTCGAGATGAAGTATTTCGATGTGATCTATCACCTGACCGATGAAATCGCGAAGGAAATGGCCGGTGAACTCGGCCCCGAAAAGATCGAACACGTCATCGGCCGCGCCGAGGTCAAGGAAGTCTTCAAGTCAGGCAAGAAGGACAAGGCAGCGGGCCTCATGGTTATCGAGGGCGCGATCCGCAAAGGACTGTTCGCACGTCTTACTCGCGACGATGTCATCGTGTCCGCCACCACAATCGCCAGCCTGCGGCGCTTCAAGGACGATGTGGACGAAGTCCGCACCGGTCTCGAATGCGGTGTGGTTTTGGAAGATACCAACGACATCAAGCCGGGCGATACGCTCGAAGTGTTTGAAATCGAGGAACGTGAACGGGTTCTGTGAAGCTGTCGGTATCGGAATATTTTCTTGACCTATGAATCATTCCGATACAGACAGATTTAGTGGAAATTCGTTTTTCCAAGACTGCGGCAAAGTCATTAATTCGATCGAACAAGCGTGAACTGATTCGTGCCAAGATCGATGAACTGGCAAATGATCCTGACAAAAATGACAGCAATGTCATTCGTCTGCAGGGCCGACCTGAGTATCGACTTCGGGTGCAGGATTGGCGCGTAATTTTCCGCATAGACGAGTCGATCTTATGGATCGATGACATCGGACCGCGAGGCTCGATCTATTGATTGGATAAAGCGATGACAGCCCAGCTGGTGGAAATTGCGGGACAACCTATGGTCTTGCTCACGAAAAGCGAATTTGATCGGCTTTCTGCAGCCGCGATAAATTGGTCCGACATCGAGAAAGCGGTTGAAGCTCAGAACCGACGCGACAGCGGGGAAGAGTACCTTCCAGCTTCAGTCGTTGACAGGATTATGAGCGGCGAATCTGCACTCAAGGTGTGGCGAACTCATCGAGGGCTGAGCCAGGAAGAGCTCGGACAGAGGGTCAATCGGCAAGGTTCTATGATTGCAAAACTCGAAAGCGGACGCGCTCAAGGTGATATTCTGTTGTGGCGCGCACTGGCAGATGCGCTAGCTGCGGATATTGATGACATCGCGCCAGAAGCCTGAATGACCCAATACGTCGCCTTTCTCGGATCGATCAATGTCGGCGGCAATCGACTGTTGATGGAGGATCTCCGCGCAGCGCTTCGCTATGAAGACTTCGAGGATGTCGAGACAGTCATCGCCAGCGGCAATGTGTTGTTCCGACATGAAGAA
>JBBKWK010000310.1:0-22228 GCA_037968915.1 Pontixanthobacter sp. | reverse complement strand
CTGCCTACGATTTGCAGACGATTGGCCGGGAACGGATATTGGCGGCCGCATCGGGAAGGATCGAGGATCTCTTGTCAGATGTCGCCGGCTTCCAGCAATTTCGGCGGTCGGACAGCCGTTCATCCAATCCCTCGGCGCAAGGCGTAACCCTGCGCGCGCTGGGCGGTAACGCCACCAGCCGCGCTCTGGTGCTGCTGGACGGGGTGCCGATGGCCGATCCGTTTTTTGGCTATATCCCCTTGTCAGCGCTTGCGCCCGAGCGGCTTTCATCGGTTCGTGTCACGCGCGGCGGTGGTTCTGGCGCATTCGGAGCCGGAGCGATTGCGGGGACGATCGAACTGGAAAGCGCCGACGCGACGACACTCGGTTTGGCCAGCGGATCGCTGATCGCCAACCATCGCGGTGCAACCGAAGCCAGCGCGACCCTCGCTCCAGAATTGGGCGGTGGTTTCGCAATCGTTTCTGGCAGGTGGGATCGCGGGCCCGGTTTCCAGACTACTCCCGCCGATCAGCGTGTACCCGCTGGCACGCGTTCTGCCTATGATAGCTGGTCGATTGGTATGCGAGGCGTTGCGCCATTATCCGGCGATATCGAATTACAGGCGCGGGGGCTGATTTTCGACGATCAGCGGACACTGCGTTTCGACGGGGCGGACAGCACCAGCAGCGGGCAGGACGCCAGCGTGCGTCTGGTTGGCCGGGGCGCATGGCAGTTCGATGCGCTGGGATATATTCAGGCCCGCAATTTCTCCAATATCGTAATCAGTTCGACCCGCTTCGTCCGGGTGCTCGATCAACGCCGCACGCCCTCAACCGGGATTGGCGGCAAGTTCGAACTGCGCCCGCCAGTTGGCGAGTCTCATGTCCTGAGATTGGGCGTAGACTACCGAAAATCTTCGGGCGCATTGCAGGAAGAAGCCTACAGTGCCTTTTCCGGCAACCTTACCGCCAGACGGAGCGCTGGCGGCGACAATAGCGATCTCGGCCTGTTCGCGGAGAATGACTGGACGCTGGGCGAACTGGTGCTGACAGCGGGGGTCAGGGCAGATCGGTGGACTATCAACAATGGCTATTACACCGAGCGTAACGGTGCAGGCACGATAGCCATCGATAACCAGTTCGCGGACCGGGACGGCTGGGATCTGTCGCTCAGGGGCGGAGCTTTGCTCCATATCGGCGGCGGGCTGGATTTACGCGCTGCGGCGTATAGTGGTCTGCGTCTGCCAACGCTGAACGAACTCTACCGGCCATTTGTGGTCTTCCCCGTGGTGACGATGGCCAATGAAGCGCTTGAAAACGAGGCACTGCGCGGGTTTGAGGCGGGAGTGGATTATTCGCCGTTACCGGGCATCGCTTTCTCGCTTACAGCCTTCGACAACAAGGTGAAAAATGCGGTCGCGAATGTGACCATCGCAAACAATTTGCGCCAGCGGCGCAATGTCGCTGCGGTTCACGCGCGCGGGCTGGAAATCGGGACACAGGCGCGATTGGGTGATTTTGCTCTCAATGGCTCACTTGCCTGGACAGATGCCGAGGTAGAGGGGAGCAGGGTTTCTGCCGCACTTGATGGCATGCGCCCGGCGCAAACCCCTAAGCTGGCTGCGAGTGCTACGCTCTCTTACGAGCCAAAGCCGGGTTGGCGGCTGGCGAGCACAATGCGCCATGTCGGGCAGCAGTTTGAGGATGAGCAGGAAACCGATATCCTCCCTGCCGCGACCACGCTCGACGCCTTCGTGCAAGTGCCGCTGGGCGAACGGTTTTCATTAATTTTCCGCGGTGAAAATCTGACCAATACCACGATAATTACCCGCAATCAGGGCGGTTCGATGGACCTTGGCGTTCCGTTTACGGTTTGGGCGGGGATCCGGTTCGGGGAGTGGTGACTGCCTTGTCCCTGATCCGGTCCACGGCAAATTTCGGAGTGCGTTTGCCCTTGGTTTTGCCGGTGAGGTGAAACTGAAAACAACGATCACAGCGATAGGGCCGAAGCGGAAAATCGGCACGGCTCGCGGCCGTCAGTGCGTCCTCTTCCGACCGGTAGCGCATTTTTTTGGCGCAAATGCTTTTTCTCGTGCGGATCGGCGGTTCCTTCGGCCAAAACGGTACCGTGTTGCAGGGCCCTTGGCCACGAATAAAGCCCGCACCCAATTGCGTCGCTGAATTGTCGAGCACAGGCTTGCTCTGGCTCTTGCGGGTAGTGCCGCAAAGGCCCAAACCAGCGGTCATGACATTCGACGATCAATTGCAACGATATTTCGGTACCACCGATATGGAGCAAGTACCGCCAGCTGCGGTTGCCGCCGGTTTGGAACGGATGCGGGTTGATTTCGGGCTGGAAAGAGATCGCGGCCGCCGTTTCGCCCTGTGGACGGTGATGTATATTCTCGGTGATGCGCCCGAACTGGATGTTGCGTTCAAGGACGAGGCCGACCGGAATACGGCGCGTGATTTCATGGATATGATGGACAGCGCGCCGGGTGGATAGGACCGATCTGGGTGGGGGAAGCCAAGCGTGACTGAGCTGATTATCGCCATTTTGGGCGGCGCGATCATCTATTTGTGGAATCGCACGGCTGATCTGCAGCGCCAGATTGCATTGCTGCGGGAAATGGTTGAGGGCGGTTCGGCGCGCACCGCACATAGCCCAGTTGGATCAGTACCTACAGCAAAGACAGCACCTGCTACGCGAATTGCGCCGGTGGCACAGAAAACGTCAGATGAGCGGATCATTTCTCCCGAAATCCCGCGAGCAGTTGAGCCAGAACCCAAACCCAAACCCGTCGAGCCGCGCCAACAATTTGCACTACCCAAAATCTCGCTTGATTTCGAAGACTTATTCGGGCGGCGGTTGCCAATCTGGGCGGGCGGCATTGCGCTGGCGGTCTCGGGTTTCTTCCTCGTGCGTTATTCCATTGAAGCGGGGCTGATCACGCCGTCTGTTCGAGTCATCCTCGGCTTTGCCTTTGGCTTGGTGCTGCTCGCTGCGGCAGAGGCGGCGTTCCGGTTCGAGGGCGTCATCAAGGATGAGCGCGTGCGCCAGGCATTGGCCGGGGCCGGTCTGGCGACGCTGTATGCCAGCTTCTACCTCGCCGGATCTGTCTATGGATTGTTCGGTTCGACCTTGTCCTTTGCCGGACTGGCAGCGGTCACCGCTGCGGCGATTGCGCTGTCTTTCCGCTTTGGTTTACCCAGCGCAATCCTCGGCCTCGTCGGCGGATTTGCTGCGCCAACATTAGTCGGCAGCGAAGAAGCAAATCTTCCGATGCTGGCGCTGTATCTCGCGCTCATAACCGCTGGCCTGGCGTTGACTGGCAAGCGGCAGGACCGCGCGTGGCTGGGCCTTGCATCGCTGGGCGGTGCGCTGGGCTGGGGCATTTTACTGCTTACGTCGGGTTTCGACAATGTGATGGATACGCTCGCGGTTGGCGGTTTCCTGCTGCTGATCGGTGCCGGAATGCCGCTGTTGCTGGCGCGTGAAAGCCTGGGCGGATTTGGCCGCCTGGTTGTTGCGGGGCTGGCCACATTGCAAATGGCGGCGCTGGTCGATCAGGCCAATTACACCTTCCTCGCATGGAGCCTCTACGCGCTGCTGGCCGCGGGGATTGCGGTGCTTGGCTGGAAATATGCCAGAATGCGCGAAGGCAGCGCAGTTGCCGCGGCTACGGCGCTGTGGATGCTGGCCATCTGGCCCGATCCGGCGGCAACTGACTTTGCCCTGATTGCCGCCGTCTTTGCGGCGATCTTTGCTGCAATGCCCTTGGTGCATCTGTGGCGCGGCGATGATCGCCCGGTCGACATCTGGCAGCTAAGTATTTTCCCGCTCGGCTTGATTGCGGCGGCGACTTGGCATTTCGGGGGTGATTTTGACACCATGCAGACTGCATTGGCTGGCACGACGCTGGCGCTGGCTGCATTCCCTGCAATTGCCGCATGGAAGCTATGGCCCAAGTTAGACGAATCGGCTTCGCGCAATGCGGCTATCACCTTGGCCTCTGCCACAATTGCGCTGTTCGCTGCTGGAATTCTGGCCACACCTTTGTGGGCAGCACCTTTGGTGGGGGGCGTTCTTGCAGGCGCAATGGCTGCGCTTGGCTGGGGCCGGTCGGACCGCTCCTTTGCCAATATCGGCTGGGGCCACGCGTGGGCCACGCTGATTGCGTGTTTGGTGACGGTCGAAGATCCCTCTCAACTTGAGCGCATCTTTGGATACGCCGAAAGCTCCAGTCCGTTTGCCAATATCCTGCGCTGGTCCGCGACCGCGCTGCCATTCCTGGTGCTTGCAATGGGCGAGCCGGGCAAACTGTTTCGCCAAGTCGCAGAAGTGTTTGCGGCGTTGTTTGCCTATGTCGCCGTGGCCCAGATCGTGCCGGTTGATTATCTGGCTTGGGTGACTGCCGCCGGAGGAACTCTGATGACCTGGCGTTTGCCAGCCAGAGTGGCCGGACAAATTACCCTGTTGGTTATCGCCGGATTGTGGGCAGTGTGGCCATTGGTCATCTGGGCAGAAGCCGGAGCGGCTGCGCTGTTTGGTATGCCCATGTTGGCTTCGGAATTGCCCACCATCCTGACGGTTGTGATGCGGATTGTGCCAGTTCTTACGGCGGGGGCAGGGCTGCTGTGGCTCGCACACGATACCTATCCGGCGGTGCGCAAGGGAATGCTTGGCGGGATTGTAATGATCGCCTTTGTGGCCGCGCATACCTTGTTTAAACAGCTATTCTCACTCGATTCCGCGGAGCAGTTCCGCACCATCGGTTTGGTGGAGCGGTCGGTCTGGGAAGCGATTTTGCTGGCGATTGCCTACTGCCTCTATCGCCAAGGCGCGGCAAAGCAATCTGCTGCATTGACCTTCGCGAGGCAGTTTACTGCAGCGGCGGCGTTCGCGCATTTCACTTACTTTACTGTCCTGTTGCACAATCCGCTGTGGTCGGAGCAATGGATCGGGCCGTGGCCAGTCATTACGTGGTTGCTGCCTGCTTACGCCGCCGGGATGGCCGCGCTGTTGCTGTTGCGCCGAATGGTGAGTGCAGGCGCGGCGATAACTCTGCCGCTGTTCGACGCGGCGCTGATGGCGCTGGTTTCGTTGCTGGCTATGTCCGAATTGCGCAATGTGTTTTCCGGGGGGTGGTTAACTTTGGTGCCGATAGGCCAGACGGAAGATTTGCTGCGGTCACTGCTGGGGATTTTGCTGGCGATTGGCTTCTTGATGTGGGGCGCGCGAACTAGGGCGAGGTCTTGGCGGATCGGATCGCTGGTGCTGATGCTCGGCGCAGTGCTGAAGGTGTTTCTGTTAGACACCGCCGCGCTCGAAGGCCTTGCCCGGATCGCTTCCTTCATGGCGCTGGGCTTCAGTTTGATCGGGATCGGCTGGTTTTATTCCAAACAACTGTCACGGTCGGCCACGTCGGCGGCTAGCTAACAGGTTGCAAGTTTCGCAACTCTCATCGCAACAATTGCGTTACGCGAACTGTCCTCGAAAGCGTATGTCGCTCGAACCATGTTAGAAAATGTTGATGCCCTGCTGCTTGCCCGAATCCAGTTTGCCTTCACGGTAAGCTTCCACTTCATCTTTCCCGCATTCTCGATTGGTTTGGCGAGTTATCTCGCGGTTCTAGAAGGGTTGTGGCTAAAAACCGGCAAGGCGCTATACCTCGATCTGTTCAGATATTGGCTGAAGATCTTTGCGATTGTTTTCGCGATGGGCGTCGTTTCGGGCATCGTGATGTCTTATCAATTCGGTACCAATTGGTCGGTTTTTTCAGACAAGGCAGGTCCGGTTATCGGGCCGCTAATGGCCTATGAAGTGCTTACAGCGTTCTTCCTCGAAGCGGGTTTTCTGGGGGTGATGCTGTTCGGGATGAGCCGGGTGGGCAAAAAACTACACTATGCCGCCACCTGTATGGTTGCTTTGGGTACATTTGTTTCGGCCTTCTGGATTTTGTCCGTCAATAGCTGGATGCATACGCCGACCGGTTTTGAAATGGGCGCAAATGGGCAGTTTTTGCCCGGCCCAAGCTGGTGGGACATCATTTTCAACCCCAGCTTTCCATACCGGCTGGTGCATACGGTTACCGCCGCTTACCTGACTACTGCCTTCGTAGTAGGCGGTGTCGGCGCGTGGCATTTACTGCGGGCCAAGGCCAACCTACATGCCCGCAAAATGTTCTCCATGGCGATGTGGATGGCGGCGATTGTTGCACCGGTCCAGATTTTCATTGGCGACATGCACGGGCTCAATACTCTGGAGCACCAACCGCAAAAAATCATGGCGATGGAGGGGCATTATCAAAGCCATCCTGACGGCGCGCCGCTGATCTTGTTCGGGATCCCCAACAGCGCGCAGAAACGAGTCGATTACGCGATTGAAATTCCCAAGGCATCGTCGCTGATCCTGAAGCATGATCTCAACGCGCCGCTGGCCGGATTGGACACGATACCCGATGAAGACGAGCCGCCGGT
Source organism: Pontixanthobacter sp. (assembly GCA_037968915.1). Classification (GTDB taxonomy): domain Bacteria; phylum Pseudomonadota; class Alphaproteobacteria; order Sphingomonadales; family Sphingomonadaceae; genus Allopontixanthobacter. The sequence goes on along the minus strand of JBBKWK010000310.1, from coordinate 15,769 downwards.
CGGGATCATCTTCTGGTCGTTCCGGATCATGGTCGGGATTGGGTTTGCCATGCTGGGACTGGGGATGTGGAGCCTGCTCGCGCGCTCTCGCAAAAAATTATACGATTGGGTCTGGCTGCACCGCGCCGCTTTGGTCATGGGGCCATCGGGCTTCGTTGCGGTGATCGCCGGGTGGATCACCACCGAAGTCGGCCGCCAGCCCTTCGTCATTTACAATTTGCTGCGAACCGCCGACGCCGCGTCGCCGTTGGATGCGGCGGCGGTGGGCGCGTCGCTGATGGCCTTTGTAATCGTCTATTTCGCAGTATTCGGTGTGGGTGTCTGGTATATTCTCAAGCTGATGAACGCGGCGCCGCACGCCCGTGAGGAAGGGGTCAAGCGTAGTGAGGCCGGCCCGGTTCGAACGGCCGGGATCACACCGGGGCCGACTCAAAATCCCGGCAAGATCGGCACCATGCCTGACGGGAAGGAGCCGGAATAATGGATCTGACAGTCATCTGGGCCTTCATCATCGCCTTCGCCGTTTTCGCCTATGTGGTGATGGACGGATTTGACCTCGGGATTGGCATCCTGTTTCCGACTTTCGCCGTTGGCCAGGAGCGGGATCAGGCGATGAACTCCATTGCGCCGGTGTGGGACGGAAACGAGACGTGGCTGGTGCTGGGCGGGGGCGGGCTGCTTGCCGCATTTCCATTGGCTTATGCGATCATTCTGCCCGCCACTTACCCGCTGATTATCGCGATGCTGCTGGGACTGGTGTTCCGCGGCGTCGCATTTGAATTTCGCTGGCGCGATCCGGCGCATAGGGCGTTCTGGGATTTCTCATTCACCGCCGGATCGTTGATTGCAGCCATGGCGCAAGGGATGGTCTTGGGCGCCTTGTTGCAGGGCATCGAGGTGGATGGCCGTGCTTATGCAGGTAGCTGGTTCGACTGGTTCACACCCTACACTTTGTTGACGGGGATCGGCACGGTTGCGGGCTATGCGTTGCTGGGTGCAACGTGGCTGGTGTGGAAGCTGGAGGGCGATGCTCAGGCACACGCGTACAAGTTGGCCTTCCGCGCGGCAATCGCAACGCTGGTCCTGCTCGGCGCAATCAGCCTGTACACTCCGTTCCTGATCCCGGCCTATTTCGAACGCTGGTTCTCGATGCCAAGCATTCTCTTCGCCAGCCAGGTGCCGCTGCTTACCTCGATCATTGCCTATTTCCTGTTTCGTGGGTTGGTAAAGAAATGGGAGGCTGCGCCCTTCTGGCTGTCACTTGCGCTGTTCTTACTCGGCATGGCAGGCCTAGGCGTGTCGATGTGGCCCTATATAGTGCCGGAAACGGTCACGATTTGGGACGCAGCTGCGCCGGAGCGGAGCCAGATTTTCATGCTGGTCGGGGTAGCGATTACCTTGCCGCTGATCATCATATATACCGGATGGGCGTATTGGGTCTTTCGCGGGAAAGTCGGGCATGAGGGATACCATTGATGGCGCCCAGCGAAGGTCCTTTATGGCGGCGGCTGGCTTGGATGGCGGCAATTTGGGCGGCGAGTGTGTCGGCGCTGGGCGCGGTGGCTGTGGTAATCCGAAGCTGGCTGGGCATCTGAGCGTGCGTTGGTGCTGCCATCAATGAAAGTTGATCTAACCTAGCTGAATTTGCCCGCCGCACTTACTACCTGATTGCCGATCATTTCTAATTGCAGCCGGGCTTTTACGTCGCGCAGGCTCCCTTCTGCATCGAAGGTGTCCGGAGTTGTTCGTATGGCTGCGCCCACAGGAGTCGGCCATCCGCGAAGGGAATGGGTAATGGTGCGCAAGGTCAGCAGGGTACTCATCGCTGCTTGATGGCCGAACGAGGTCGCAATCAGGCCGACCGGACGGCCATGCAAATAGGGCCGCTCGTCCTTTGACAAATCCTCGATGTAATCGAGTGCATTCTTGACGAGGCCAGAAATGCTGCCGTGATAACCGGGTGAAGCGATCAGAATTCCGTCCGCTGCGCGCACAGCGGCGACCATTTCCTCGCCGGCATTTTTGCTATGGCCCGGCCCACCGTAAAATGGCAGTGAGCTCATATATTCCCCGTCGAAATGCAAGATAGTCGCCCCCGCAGCCTCGGCAGCACGGCAGGCTACACCGAGAATTTTCTCGGTCGAAGATCCAACGCGCGGGGTGCCGCCCAATGCTACGATACGGGTCATTCAGTAAGTGCCTTCTCGTTTGGAATTTTTGGCTGGTCCAGATATTCGGACAGCGCCGCTTGTTGATCTGCATTGAATAGCAAGCCCAGCTTGCTGCGCCGCCATAATACATCCTCGGCTGTCATCGCCCATTCGCGCCCGACCAGATAATCCACCTCTGCAGCGCTTAATCCTCTACCGAAATCCTGACCCAGATCGGAGCGGTGTTTGGCATTGCCCAGCCAGATTTTCGCATCGGTGCCGTACGCTTTCACGATCCGGTCAATGTCTCTGGGGGCCAGGAACGGATAGTCTGACCGATAGGTATTGGCCAGATCGCCCGCCCCATCCATCGGGAAATCGCCGCCGGGCAGAGCTGCTGATGCAGTCCAATGCCCTTCATTTTCAAACGCCAGATAAGGGCGCAATTTGTCCACTACCTCCTCTGCCACATGGCGGTAACTGGTGATCTTTCCGCCAAAGATCGACAGCAATGGATGCCCGCTGTCCACATGGTCCAACTCAAGCGCATAGCCGCGGGTCGCCGCCTCGGGCCGACCAGATCCGTCGTCCAGCAGCGGACGTACGCCGGAATAGGTCCACACGACGTCATCAGGGGAAATCGCGGTCTGGAAATACTGGTTTGCGCCTTCGCACAAATAGTCGATTTCTTCCGCGCTCGCCTTCGCCTCAAACTCGCTTCCCTGATGATCCTGATCGGTGGTGCCAATCAGGGTAAATTCGCGCTCATACGGAATGGCGAAAAATATCCGCTCGTCCGGCAGTTGGAAGAAATAAGCGTATTCATGGTCGAATAGGCGGCTCACCACGATATGCGACCCGCGCACCAGCCGCATTTTGCGTTTGGTGGTGGTAGCGGCACGGTCCAGCAGTCCGAGCACGGAAGGGCCCGCCGCATTGACCACACATTTGGCGGTAAATTGATGTTCCGTACCGTGCTGGTCACTTGCCGATACTGTCCAACCGTCATGACTTTTCTTGAGTTGTGTCACCTCGGTCCGCATGCGAATGTCCGCCCCGCGGTCCGCTGCGTCCATTGCGTTTAGGACCACCAGCCGGGCATCATCGACCCAGCCGTCGGAATATTCGAATCCCTTGGTCAGGAACGGCTTCAGCGGCTGTCCAGCCGGATGCGTCCGCAGATCTACCGACCGGGTCACGGGAAGTTTCTTGCGACCACCGATGTGATCGTAAAGAAATAGGCCAAGCCGCAGCAACCACCTGGGTCGCAGACCTCTGCGGTGCGGGAGGATGAACCGCATCGGCCAGATGAGATGAGGCGCAATCCGCCACAGCGTCTCACGTTCTTTCAAGGCTTCCCGCACAAGGCTGAATTCATAGTGTTCGAGATACCGCAACCCGCCATGGATCAATTTGGTCGAGGCAGACGAGGTTCCCCGCGCTAGGTCGCCGCGCTCCAGCAGCAATACACGCGCTCCGCGGCCCGCAGCATCGCGGGCAACACCGGCCCCGTTCACTCCGCCGCCGATAACGATCAGATCATAATCACGCTGGCTCATGTGGCACTGTTCATTCTGAAATTCGGCATGACGGAAGTCATTTGGGGTGGGGTGATCCTGAGTTTTGAAAGCCTGAATGAAATAGCCGCTATCATGTCTGCCGCATTCTGCCCACCACAAGCATAGGGTCCGACATTGTATTTGAACTGGCCGGATAAGTCACATAGGCCAAAGCGCGCTGCACTGCATAATCGCAGGAGATCCCGACCAGATTCTGGCCAAAGTCCGCGCCTATCAGGCGGAGGGCATTGATGCGTTCATCCTGTCAGCCTATCCCTACACTGCCGAGTGCGATTTGTTTGCGCATCATGTCCTGCCGCATGTCGACCACGGGCCGCTGATGATCGAGCGTGATGATACACAGGGGTGGACTGGCTGCTGATCGGCCTTAAGTAACCCAGCTATGAGACTGACTAAGGACGAACCAACTTGACCGGCGACCCCGCTCTGCCGATTTGCGTGGCTGCGCTGTACAAATTCGCGCCCGTGAAAGATCCCGAGCCGCACCGCGCCGCGCTGGCAAATCTGTGCGATGCGCGAGGCGTAAAGGGCACCATCCTGATTGCCCGCGAAGGGCTGAATGGCACCATTGCAGGGACCGATGACGCGATTGAGCTGGTATTATCCGGTATCCGCTCCATTCCCGGTTTCACGGAATTGGAGGTTAAATTCTCCCGCGCAGCCGCCATGCCTTTCTACCGAATGAAAGTGCGGATCAAGCCAGAGATAGTGACGATGGGTCAGCCCGATATCGATCCGCTCGTGGATGTTGGTAAATATGTCATGCCCGTCGATTGGAATGCGCTGATCAGCGATCCTGATACAATCGTGATCGATACCCGAAATGATTATGAGACGGCCGTCGGCACCTTCAAGGGTGCAATCGATCCCGAACTGAAGACTTTTCGCGATTTTCCCTCGTGGTTCCGGTCAGAACGCGAGCGGCTGCTGGGCGAAGGCAAACCTGCCAAAGTCGCAATGTTTTGTACTGGAGGTATCCGCTGCGAGAAATCGACTGCATTTCTGAAATCCGAAGGGATAGACGAGGTTTATCACCTCAAGGGCGGCATACTGAAATATCTCGAAACCGTGCCGGCGGAGCAAACCCTATGGGAAGGCGAATGCTTTGTTTTCGACCAGAGGGTGACCGTCGGGCATGGGCTCGCCCCCGGATCATACCAGCTATGCCATGCTTGCCGCCGGCCAATCACAGCCGATGATGCAAATTCGGAACTGTTTGAAGAAGGCGTTAGTTGCCCCGCATGTTTTGACGAACGGACCGAGGCGCAGCGCGCCGGGTACCGCGAACGCCAATTTCAGGAAATGAAAGCTGCAGAGGCGGGGCTCGCTCATGTCGGAGCACGGTTGAAGCAGCAAAAGGCGCCCGAGTGAACGCAAGCCCGATCCTCTACAGCTTTCGCCGATGCCCTTATGCAATGCGCGCACGGCTAGCCTTGATGGTCAGCGGTACCCGCTGCGAAATTCGCGAGGTGAAATTATCTGCCAAGCCTGACGCTTTGATTGAAGTGTCGGAGAAAGCGACTGTCCCGGTGCTGGTTCTGCCCGGCTGCGAGGTGATCGACGAGAGTATCGATGTGATGCGCTGGGCGTTGGCACAGAGTGATCCGGAGGGGTGGCTGGAGCGGGATGATGGCGCGTTGATTGCGGCCAATGACGGACCGTTCAAGCACCATCTCGACCGCTATAAATATCCCAATCGCTACGAAGATTGCAGCGCACAGGAACACCGGATTGCGGCGATGGAACATCTGCAAGTTCTGGAAAGCCGGCTGGCTGCGCGGCCTTTCCTGTCGGGCGGTACGCGCGGGCTGACCGATATGGCGATCATGCCCTTTATCCGCCAATTCGTTGCAACAGATCGCGATTGGTTCGCGGGCCAACCGCTGCCGCAACTCCAGAGATGGCTGGGGGCCCATCTGGATTCCGCATTGTTCAAAGGTGTTATGGACAAATTTACGTCGTGGGCGCCCGGCGACAATCCCATCTACTTTCCGGCAGATTAATCCTCGCCGCTGCGTATGCGCTGCAGGAACAAATCCACCTGATTGCGCAATGTGGCAGCCTGGCCTTCCAGATCGGTTGCGGAATTCAGCACTTGCGATGCTGCTGCCCCCGTAGCCAATGAGCTTTCGCGGACATTGCTGAGGCCGGAGGAAACCTCGCCGCTGCTGCGCGCCGCCAGATCGATACTGCGGGCAAGATCGTGCCCGGCAACCGATTGCTGATCCACTGCGGAAGCGATCGAGATCGCGGTTGTTTCAAGTTGTTCCACCTGACTGCTGATTGAACGGAGCGCGTGGACAGAATCGTTGGTTGAATTCTGCATGGCCTTGATCTGCTCGGCAACTTCTTCGGTTGCGCGGCTCGTTTGCGCCGCCAACTCTTTTACTTCGGATGCCACAACTGCAAAACCGCGCCCTGCTTCGCCGCCGCGCGCTGCTTCGATCGAGGCATTGAGCGCGAGAAGGTTGGTGCGCCGTGCGATCGAGTGGATCAATTCCACGACCTGCCCGACTTGCGACGCGGATTCCGCCAATGTCGACATCTTGCCATCGGCAATTTCGGCCGATTCAGAAGCCTTGCGCGCCAGATCCGCCGATGTTGCTGCCTGCCGGCTGATTTCACCGATCGACATAGCAAATTCGTCGCTGGCCGCTGCTGCTGCGGTTACTCCCGATGCTGCTTCCTGCATAGAATGGGCGGCCCGGCTTGCTTGACCAGAAGCCGTTTCAGCGGTTTTTTCCATTGCGTCTGCGGTTGTCTTGAGCTGGGTTGATGCGGATGCGACGCTGCTGACGATGTCGCCGACTGTCAGTTCAAACTTGCTCGCCATTTTTGTGACCATTTGCGCCTGACGCTTCCGGCGCCCGTCACGCTCCTGCGCTTCTTCCGCAGATTTGGCCAAAGCGATTTCTGCAGTCTTGGCAGCTTCTGTTTGCAGCTTTTCCAGCTCGAATGCGCCCAAGCGAAAACTCTCGAGCGAACGTGCCATTTCGCCGATTTCGTCGGCCCGTTCATGGCCGGGTATCGTCAGGTCTTTTTCGCCATTGGCCAGCGCGGCCATTTGCCTGGTTATTCCCGCGATAACGTCGCCGATGTCGCGTTGGAAAAAGCGCATAACGAGTAGCGATGAGGAAAGCCCCAAGATAACCAGAATGACGAATGCGATAATCAGTTGGGTGAGCAGCCGGATATGTTCGGCGTCGAGCTCTATGGTTCTCGCGGTGAGCGCGCCAGACAGGGCATTGGAAGCCTCCGCAAGGGCAAGCCCGGCAACTTGAGCGCCTTCGCGATCAGATTGCTGCAGTGCCGACTGCAGGGTCACCAAGTCCGCGTCCATCTGGTTGAGTTCGTTGGTTACACCAGTCTGTCGGGTGCTAATGCTGGACCGCATAGCTGCGAAATGCTGTTTCTCCTCGGCGACAGCTGCGATAGCTGCAGCTGCATCGGCCTGGTTGCCCGATACGAAAAAGTTCTCGGACAAACGGCGAATTTCAGAAACGTCACCGATGGTCTGCGTAGCGCCGAGCGTCAGCTCATACTGTTGGCTGATGGTCTGCGACTTGTTCCACAACAGGCTATAGCTCATCACTACAAAGCCGGCGATAACCAGCGCGAAGGCCAGATTTCCACCGAATGTTGCGCTTAATTTTCCAGCGATGGATTGCCGGGAGAACCATTCGGTTAACATGCTTTTTGGCGCAGGCCGCTCGTCCACAAATTCCATTGGGTTAAATGGCGCGCCCAGTGTTCCGTCGGCGCGTTCCCCGCTCGAATGTCTTGCAACGGTATCGGGCGTAATTTCGGTCATGGCGTTCATGCTATTGTGCTTTCCTGTTCGCGCTGATGACCAATCTCGACATATGTCCCCGCGGGCCGGTTTTTGCCCGGCCTCTACAACCGGGATTAGATTGATGTGACTAAAGAACCGTTAAGCCGGAATTTACCGTGTTGATCCTCGCAGCGCGGCGGCGCTTGCGCGGGTCGGTACGTTGGCTGTGTCTCTGTGCTTTTGCCAGCGGCTCGATACCGGATCGGGATAGGCTTTGGTGTAGAGCCCCTGCATCCCCCGGGTTGGTTCAAACATCGCGGTTCGGCCGACAGTGGTCTCACCTGCGCCCAGCATCAGCAATCCATCCTGCGCCATGCTTTGCGCGACCCGTTTGAAGGCCCGCTCGCGGGTGGCTTCGTCAAAATACAGCAGAACATTTCGGCACAGTACCAGATCATGGCGCTGAATTTCTTCGACCGGATCAAGCAGATTGCCGACTTTGTAACGGATCATCCGTTGCAAATTTCTATCTGCCTGCCACCCGTCCGGCGTTTCCTCGAAATGTGCGATCATCTGGCTGATCCCAAGCCCGCGCTGGATTTCGAATTGGCTATAGCAGCCACGTCTGGCGGTCTTGATCGCGGCTTCCGACACGTCGGTCCCCCAGATTTCGATTTGCCAGCCCTCCCAGCGCTTAGGCTGTTCGGCAAACATCATCGCTAGTGAAAGCGCTTCCTGCCCGGTCGAACAGCCGACCGACCAGATCGACAACCGCCTGCTATCTTGGCGCATATTCGCCAGAGCAGGCAGCGCGTGCTGGTCCAGTAATTCGAACATCACCCGATCTCGGAAAAAATAGGTTTCATTATTAAGCAAGGCTTCGACCACTTCGCGCGCCAGTTCGTCACCTTTGGGTTCGGCAAGCAGGCATACGAGTTGGTCGGCATTGCTGATGCCCCGGTCACGAAAAATTCCGCTTAGTGCCGATGTGATCCGCCAGCGGCGGCTTTCAGTCAACTGTTGGCCGGACCGTGCCGTCAGCAGATCGGCAATAATCCGGTGGGCAATTTTACTTACTTCCACGCCGCGGCTCCGGAATGGACTGCGATAAGGCTGGCGATTTCAGCGGGGGGCAGAATTGCACTGGCAAGTCCTGCTTCGGCAACTGCGCGCGGCATGCCCCACACAGCGCTGCTGGCCTCGTCCTGAGCGATGATTGCACCGCCGGCTTCCACCAGCTTTGCGGCACCATCTACTCCGTCACGGCCCATGCCCGAAAGCACAATACCCAGCGCATGCCCGTCAGTAGCTGCTGCCATAGTTTCGAACATCGGGTCGACAGATGGTTTGCAACCGCTGGCCACAGGGAATTGGCCGATTTCCGTCAGCAGCCGCCCACCGATTTCGCGGATCATCAGGTGGCCGTCACCTGGCGCAATATGGATGCAGCCTGGCTCGATCGGCGTCCGCAGACCGGCCACCACGGCCTTGCGCCCGCCAGCAGTTTCCAGTTGGCGAGCAAACACCGGAATAAAACTTTCGGGCAAATGCTGGGTCACCAGGATCGGCAAATCCAATTGCGGCGGGAGATTACGCAGCAGGATACACAGCGCGTGAATGCCGCCTGTTGACGCGCCTATTGCGATTATTTTGGGCGCTTTGGGCGATGGCCGGCGCAATGCGGGAAAGCCGCCTTGTTCCGTCGTTCCGACTTGGCTGCTGTTTTCAAGCGAGGCGGAGCGTGCACAGCCGGTACCGTCGGGCGCAAGGGCGCGAATTTTTTCCAGCAAGGCAGTACGATACGCTTGGTCAAATCCGCCCGAACGCGGTTTGAGCATGGTATCGGCGGCCCCCATTCGCAGCGCCGCAACGGTATGTTCCGCGCCTTCATCGGTCAGGGAAGAAACCACCAGCACCTGTGCACCGCGGGCTGCGTCTAGTATTTTGGGGAGGGCACCAAGACCGCCCATGCCGGGCATCTCCAGATCAAGCAGGATCACATCGACCGTTTTATTGGCAAGATCGGCAATCGCGAGCTCGCCGCTGCTGGCCTTTGCTGCGATTTCAAATCCGTCGGCATCGTCAATGATCCGTGACAGTACAGTGCGCACGATCAACGAATCGTCTACGATCATCACGCGGACAGGTTTTCCCCGGCTGCGGAGCGAATTCGCTGTCTGGGGCCCGGCAAGGGACGGCAACGAGAATAGCGGGCGGATCACAGACCGGCTCTCATACCATGCCCACCAGCTGTAATTTTATCTGCAGGGTTTCGTGATCGAATGGTTTCATTACATATTCGTCTGCCCCGGCGCTGATGGCTTCACGGATATGGGCAATATCGTTTTCTGTGGTGCAAAAGACGACCTTGGGAACTTCTCCTCCTGGTTGCTTGCGCAGTTGGACGATGAATTCGATGCCGGTCATTACCGGCATATTCCAGTCGAGAAGAATCACATCAGGCATGGCGTCCATGCAATGATCCAGCGCAAGTTGGCCATTTTCCGCTTCGGATACGGCAAAGCCAAGGCTTTCCAGAATATGGCGCGAGACTTTGCGGATTACCCGCGAATCGTCGACTATTAGGCAGCTTTTCATGGTTGCGATCCTTTTCTTCTGCCGCGGTATCCTATCGAAGTGACCAACGGCTTAAGCCGTTACCGTGGCTGGTTCTTTTAGGGATTTCTTTGCAGATTTGCTGGCTGATGGTCCCGCTATTATGCGATTGGCATCGATCAGCAGTGCCGGGCCTTCGGCGGTTTCAACCATCCCCAAGGCAACGCGTTGCCATCCGTCCCCAAACCCGCCGGGAACTGGTTCCGGGGCGGAGAGCGCATCGATTACATCGTCCACCTTATCGACCAGCAGCGCATAGAGATGCCCATCGATTTCAATAACTGGCGCGCGGCTGTCTGGGGCGCAATCTGCTGCAAGGCCCAGAGCTTTCCGGCAATCGACCACGGTCAACGAGCGGCTGCGCATTGCGGTTAAGCCGGCAATAAAATCGGGCGCGCGGGGCACCGGCGAGATTGTCTCAATCTCGATAACTGACTGGATTTCGATCGCACGAAAAGCAGCTCGGCGACCGGCAATTCGGGTCATGACCAACAGCTCATTCATCGACATTTCCCTGCCCGCGCAAGTATCAGCGCATCACGCAACGCGTCTTGGTTGTAACGGTAGATGCCGCCGTTCGAGGCGGCTTGTGCTTCGCTGTCGGAATGGAGCCGGATCACGGTGCCGGTTTCACCTGGCGGATTGTCCTGACAGTCCATCAGCATGGTAACATCTGCAGCATCGTCAGAAGTTGCCGCAATGCGGTATCCGGCTGCTTCCACCAGTGGCCCGAGCATGGTCTTGGACCATTCGTCACCGACTGGCAGGCGGCAGGTTAGTATTGTCCCTGGACGAATGGCGCGGCCATGGCGAGCAAACAGCGCCAGCCCGTCGATTAGCGGCACCGGCTGGCCGTCGATCAATGTAACGCCCTCGATGGAGGGATCTTCGCCGCTGGCCACAATCTCGCTTTCAATTACCGCAGCATCCGACACTTCGGATACCGCATAGGCGAGTTCGAAATGCCCATCCGACAGGCGCAGGAGCTTGATTTTTTCGTCTGGAAGGGACAGTTCGCCCGCACTCGCCGGGCTGTTCTCGGTCAGGCCGATCAACGGCAAAATTGCGCCGTCGATTACGATCTGTGCGCGCCTACCCTCGATATCGACCGCGTCACGCGATAGGACATCGATCCGGCGGACCATATCCATCCCTATGGCACGGCGCCTGCCATCCATGCCGACAAACAACATGATCGGACGGGCGCGGCCGGAAGGGCTCTGGTTGTGCTCATCCGGATTGGACGGGCGCACCCGGACTTCGCTGACCAGACCGTTTTGGTTGGCGATAGTCTGGACATCCAGCATTAGAATTGGGCTGCCGTCATCAAGCAGCGTTGTGCCCGCATAGATACCAGTTGCCATAACTGCGGGCGCCAGCGGTTTCACTACCAGATCTTCGTGATCGAACACCCGGTCGACCGCCAGCGCAAACAAATCGCCCGTGCCCAGTCTGATCAGCAAGAGGGTTTCTTCGCGAAGATTGATCGTGTCACGAAGTCCCAGCACCCGGGCCAGCGAAAGGCAGGGTATCCGGCGGCCCCTGAAAGTGACCAGATTGGAGTCGCCTAGGGCAGAGAACTCAAGAGAGTCCGCCTTCCCATGCATGATTTCTTCGACATAAGACCGCGGGACGGCAAATTTCTGGTCGTTGATCGCCACAGTCAGTCCGGCCACTATGCTGAGGGTCAACGGAATCGAGAGTATGAAAATGGTCCCTTCGCCAGATGTGCTGCGCACGGTGATGGTTCCGCCGATCTTGTCGAGATTTGCGCGGACCACATCCATCCCGACACCGCGGCCAGACACGCCGCTGACCTGATCGGAAGTCGACAGGCCGGGTTCGAATATCAGCTGGTACAGATCTTCGCGGGACATTTCCGAAACCTGGCTATCGGTCAGCAAACCTGCTGCGACAGCTTTCTGGCCCAGCCTTGCGCAGTCCAGACCCTTGCCGTCATCGCTGATTGCGATCGCGATCCGGTTGCCCGATTGGCGGGCCGTCATGGTCAACAGTCCGATTTCGCGCTTGCCCGCCGCAAGTCTGTCGGTCGGGGTTTCGATACCGTGATCAATCGCGTTGCGGATGATATGGGTAACCGGGTCGCGGACCATTTCAACCATCTCGCGGTCCATTTCGACATCTTCGCCTTCGAGATCGACCATCACTTGCTTACCCAGCTCCGCAGACAAGTCGCGGACCAGTCGGGGCACAGGGTTATAGAGATGCTCGAGCCGCTGCATCCGCATTCGAGTGGTCGCTTCGCGAACGTCGTTGAGGATGCCGGACAACCGTTCGAACGGGCCGTCAATCATTGGCTCCGAACCCGACTGGCGTAGCCGCCGGGCCAGGTCGTTGCGCGCAAGAACCATATCGGAAACGCCGCTCATCAGTCGGTCGAGCAATTCCACCGGCAAGCGAATACTGCGCGGTGTGGCGGAGGGGGAAATGGAATTTACATCGGAGCTGTCCACTGTCAGGGCTCCCTGCAGTTCAATCTGTTGCTCACAGTTGGCGTCGAGCATCGCAATCAACAAATCATCGCCGGTATTGGTCAATTCCTCGCCGGCTTCGATTTGGGTGGTCATGCGGCCGATCCGGTCAATTATCGCGAGGACAGCATCGACCAACTGGACATCTGCACTACGCCGCCCGGCACGAACTTCGGCCAGCGCGCTTTCAGCGGCATGGCTCAGGCTTTCAAGTTGGGGGAAGCTGAAGAACCCGCAATTGCCCTTCACCGTATGGACAAAACGGAAAATCGTATCGAGCCGCGCACGGTCATCCGGGGCGGCTTCCCATGCGACAATTTCGCCTTCGACTGCTTCTAGCATCTCGCGCGTTTCCGCGACGAATTCTGCCAGCAGATCTTCCATTTATACGCGCCCCCGAAAATAGCCTCACCAGCTATGAAGGGCGATGGTTAATTTTGCGTCACCACAATCAGGACGTAAGTTGACCGGAGTACGGGATTAGCTCGAAGCGGCTGCGGCCTGAGGATTTCCGCCGCGCAGCACCCGCCAGACAATGAAACCCGCCACTGAACCACCGATGACATTGGCGGCCAGCTCCGCCGCGAAGATTGCCTCCGCCCCCCAGTTTGGCCGCATCAGCCAGGCGAAAGGCAGCATGACCAGAAATACCCGGGCAAAGGATTGCACCAGCGCGGTTCCTGCGCGGCCCACTCCGTTCAGCGCCCCGTTACTGATGATCAGCACCCCATATCCCGCATAACCCCATGCGGCGATCGACAGATAGCTGGCGAAGGCGGAGATAACCGCCGGATCTTCGGTGAAGAAATCCGCGAACCAGCCCCCGGCAGCGAACAGCACCACCGCTAGCGCCAAGCCATATCCGATCGCAAAGATGCCAGCCCACAGCAAAGCGCGCTGCGAACGTTCCGGTTTTTGCGCGCCCCAATTCTGGCCAACAATCGCTCCGATAGAGGATGATAATGCAAGCAATGGGACAACTGCAAAACTCTGCAACCTGCCAGCCGCGCCAAAACCGGCAACAGCAGCCTGACCCTGACTGGCAATTAGTGCGGTCAGCACTGCCAAGCCAATCGGATTGATGGCATTGGAAAAAGACGCCGGTGCAGCCACACTCAAGATCGCTTTGAAAGACTCGCCCAGATCGGAATTCTTCAGCAATTTCAGATTGAGCGGTAGGGCTGTGGTGCCAAGCAGATACAGCCCGAACATCACCGCGAGCGCATAACCCGCAATGGAGGCATAGGCTGCCCCGGCAATGCCGAAACCCTCAAATCCCAGCGCGCCTGTAATCAGGATTGGATCAAGAACCCAATTGACGCTGGCATAGGTCAGCGAGATCATCGAAGTCCGCTTGGCTTCTCCCTGACCGCGCAGGATGCCGTTGATCCCCATGATCCCCATCAGCAGCGGGAACCCGAGCGCGAACGGCACCATGTAGGCACGAATTAGCGGCATTAGTTCTGGCGGGGCCTGCATCAGGCGAAATAGCGGATTGATCAGCGCCCATAGCAGCAGCGCCATTGCAATCCCGAATACGGACGCAAAGACAATTCCAAAATTCGCCCGCCGGGCTGCGCGCTGGGTATCGCCTTCGCCTAAAGAACGGGCAATTACCGAATTGATCCCCACCGATACGCCGACGCCCAGGCTGCTGAGCGCCATGCTGATCGGGAAAATGAAGCTGATTGCGGCCAGTTCCTGGCTGCCCAATTGGCCGATGAAATAGGAATCGACCAGTCCGATCGACATGATCGCCGCAACTGCAAAAACCATCGGTAATGTTTGGGTCACGAGATGCCCGCGGATGGTTCCGCGTGTCAGTTTGGCCGCTTCGCTCATAAAGCAGGCGTTAGCGGGGCTGGGCGTTTGTGGGAAGCGGTTTGGCCCGCATATTCGAAACGCGATCTTGCAGGGTGCGCCAGACCCGTGCGATAAAGGACAAAATCACGATATTAGGAGAGCACGATGGCGACCCAGCTGAAACAGAAAGTTGAATGTAGTGAAGCGGAATGGCAGGCCCGGCTGGATTTGGCCGCGTGCTACCGGATTTTCGACCATATGGGTTGGTCGGAATCAATCTATAATCACATTTCCGTCGGTGTTCCGAACGAGGAAGATGCTTTCCTGATCAACCCCTTCGGCCTGCTTTACTCCGAAGTAACGGCGTCCAATCTGGTCAAGATAGATATTCGCGGCAACACGCTCGATGGCAGCACCTATCCGGTGAACAAGGCTGGATTCACCCAGCACGCCTATTTTCACGAACATGTCCCGGCAGCCAATGCAATCTGCCACATGCACACCACGGCCACCATGGCGGTTTGCAGCAGCGAAGGCGGCATCCTGCCGGTCAATTTCTACGCCTGCAATTTCATCGGGCAGGTCGGTTATCACGATTTCGAAGGGGTTACAGTCCGCGCCGAAGAAGGCGAACGGCTGGTCAAGAACCTTGGCGACAAGCGCATCCTGCTGTTGCGCAATCATGGTCCGGTGGTGATGGGTCGGACGATCCCTGAGATGTTCTTACAAACCTGGGCGCTGCAGCGGGCATGCGAAATCCAGCTCGCAACCATGTCGATGGGCAAACCGATCCACATTTCGGACGATGTAATCGCCGTTCATCAACGGGATATCAGTCAGGCACAGGCACCCGGCGGCCCCGGATATGCCGATTTCGAAGCGTGGAAACGCAAGATCGACCGTATCGACAGCAGCTGGCGCGACTAAACAGATGTCACGCATGACGGTTAATGAGCGGCCGGTTCAGTTCAAGATGGATCCGGAAACTCCGCTGCTTTGGGCGCTGCGAGACGCCGCTAATCTAACCGGCACCAAATATGGCTGCGGGGCGGGCGATTGCGGCGCCTGCATGGTGTTGATCGACGGCGAAGCGCTACGCAGCTGCCTGATCACTATCACCGAGGCGGAGGGCCGCTTCATCACCACGATCGAGGGATTGTCCCGCGACCGGTCGCATCCGGTGCAACAGGCGCTGGTGGCCGAACAGGCGATCCAGTGCGGTTTCTGCACACCCGGTATTGCCATGGCCGCTGCCGCGCTGATCCAGCGTAATGCCGATCCGTCTAAGGAGGAGATCGAGGCAGCGGTGCCGAATTTGTGCCGCTGCGGCGTCTACCCCCGGCTGGTCAGCGCCAT
>JBBKWK010000309.1:0-4139 GCA_037968915.1 Pontixanthobacter sp. | reverse complement strand
ACGACATTGGCCAGAAACCAGTCGAGCTTTGCCGGGTCGCAGATCAATTTCGCGAACAGGCAGCGCAAATCCCACTGCACGATCACCCGGCCGACATCGAATATTACGGCCTTGATTGTTTCGCTCATTTACTTCGGTCCCTGATGTTTGCCAGCCGCAGATACACGAACGGCCCGCGCTCCGGTTTGGAGGCGAGCCGATACGTAAGTTCCAATCCCAGTCACCGCCAATCCCTTAGCGGGATCGCGCAAACCGGCTATTCAGCCCTGGCGGGCTTTGAAGCGGCGATTGGTCTTGTTGATCACATAAGTGCGCCCACGGCGGCGAATAACGCGGCAATCGCGGTGACGGTTCTTCAGCGACTTGAGGCTGTTGCGGATCTTCATGATACGGGTTCCAAAAATTTGGCACCGGAGATTGACCCCGATGCCGGAAATTCAAGCCGCGCAGATAAGGGCGCGGGGCGGTGAAGTCAACAGATTCGCCAGCCTGTAGATTCGGGGGCGATCGACGCGGCCGGCATCATTCCCCCCTGATTTCACTGAGCTTGCGCTCCCATTGCAGGGCATGGACGATAATTTCGTCCAGATCGGCATGCTGCGGTTGCCACGGCAGAGTCGCCTGAATGCGGGAGGGATCGGAAATGAGGGAACTGGGATCACCCGCGCGGCGCGGCTGCAATTCGCGATTCACCGTGCGATTGGTCACCCGGTCCACAGCATCGAGTACCTCCAACACGGAAAAGCCCCGGCCATAGCCGCAATTCATTTTAAGTGACCGATCTGGCTGGTCCGCCAGCGCCTGCAACGCAAGTACATGCGCCGCCGCCAGATCGCTGACGTGGATATAGTCGCGCACCCCGGTGCCGTCGGGCGTATCGTAATCGGTGCCGAACACCGCCACCTTGTCCCGCTTGCCCAATGCGGCCTCCACCGCGACCTTGATCAAATGGGTCGCGCCCGCCGTCGATTGACCGCTGCGGGACTGCGGATCGGCACCCGCCACATTGAAATAACGCAGAGCGCAGAAATTGATGGCATGGGCCGCCGCCACATCAGACAACATCTGTTCGGTCATCAGTTTGGACCAACCATAGGGGTTGATCGGTACCTGCGGACTGTCTTCGGTCACCGGTGAAACTTCCGGTACGCCGTAAGTCGCCGCCGTCGAACTGAAAATGAAATGGGGCACACCTGCTGTGACCGCCGCCTCGATCAACGCCCGGCTTTTGACTGTGTTGTTGGAATAATATTTGAGCGGGTTCTCAACCGATTCGGGCACCACAACCGAACCAGCGAAATGCATGATGGCGCCAATCTTCTGCTCTTTGAAAATCCGCGCGAGCAACGCGGCGTCTTCGATATCACCTTCGTAAAATGGCACGCCTTCGGGCACGGCAAAACGAAAACCAGTGGTGAGATTATCGATGACCGCAACGGGCCAACCGCCATCAACCAGCGCCAATACCGCATGGCTGCCGATATATCCGGCCCCGCCGGTTACCAGCACGGGAGTTTTTGCTGCATCGCTTGATACTGTGTTCATAAGTGCTGACTTATTTCCCAATGACGAATCATCCATTGATCGCTCTCTGGCGCTTCATAGGCGGGTTGGCTAGGTTGCGAAGTAGCAAATTTGGCCATAACGCCGAGCGAAGAATGCGCCGATTACAGATTGGAACGACACATGATATTACCCCGAATAGGCCTAATGGCAGTCACCGCCGTCGCTCTGTCTGCGTGTACAACTGCGCGGACCGGTCCGGTCGAGGTCACCCGCTTCCATCAGCCGGCGACTGTTACACAGCTAGGCCAAGCGACCATCTTCATCGAGACGGCAGACGGTGTTGAAATGGGCGCGCTCGAACTGGCCCCTTATAAAGAAGCCGTGGCCCGCGAACTTGTAAAAATGGGCTACCGCGAAACTTCCCGTGAACAGGCCGCGCAAATCGCGCAGGTCAGTCTGGAACGTTTCGTGTCCGAACCGGCCCCCAAGCAGAGCCCCGTTTCGGTCGGTGTGGGCGGCAGCACTGGCGGTTATCGGTCCGGCGTCGGCTTGGGTATCGGGATAAATCTGGGCGGAAATAAATCCTCGCAAGAAGTCGGCACCCAGTTGGCAGTCAGAATTCGCAATGCCGCCAGCGGCGATGCATTGTGGGAAGGCCGGGCAAATTTCTCTGTTAGTACTGCATCCCCTCTGGCAGATGGACAGGCCAATGCAGCCGCCATCGCCGATGCCATGTTCCGCGAATTCCCCGGTAACAGCGGCGAAACAGTAGCAGTGAAGGTCAGCCCTAAGTGAATGATATCCAGATTGATTGCGCCTTCGACAGCGGCAATATCGTAGTTCAGTCGGTAGACGGTTCAAGCGCGAAACTCGAGCTTCGCAAAGACCATCTCTCCGAATTCAAGCAATGGTTTCACTTTCGGGTAAGCGGTGCTGCCGGGCGCGAGTTGGAATTGAAGATCACCGATCTGGGCGCATCCGCCTATCCTGGCGGCTGGGTGGATTACGATGCCTGCGTATCGGAAGATCGCGCCTATTGGGGCCGCGCCAGTTCTTCCTATGACAAGGATGAGGATGGCGGCACACTGACGATTACATATGCGTCGGACAGCGATGTTGCCTATTTTGCTTATTTCGCACCATATTCGATGGAGCGGCATCACGATCTGGTCGCCGAAACCGCACTGTGTGAAGGTGTATCCTACCGCCGTCTGGGCACTTCACTGGACGGACAGCCAATCGATTGTCTGGAAATGGGTGATGGTGAAACGCAAGTGTGGCTCTATGCCCGCCAGCATCCCGGCGAAACGCAGGCTGAATGGTGGATGGAGGGTGCGCTTGAGTGTCTGACCGATCCCGCCGATCCGGTCGGCCGGACCCTGCGCAGCAAATGTTCGCTCCACATTGTGCCGAATTGCAATCCCGACGGATCGCGCCGCGGCCATTTGCGGACCAATGCGGTCGGTGCCAATCTGAACCGTGAATGGGAAAACCCCAGCGCCGACAAATCACCCGAGGTTTTGTGCATCCGCGATGCAATGGACGATAGCGGCGTGGATTATGCGATGGATGTCCACGGGGACGAAGCAATCCCGGCAGTATTTCTCGCCGGGTTTGAAGGCATTCCAGGTTTGAAGGACGAGCAACAGGCCGATTATCTGCGCTATCAGGAAATCCTGAACCGCCGAACGCCCGATTTTCAGACCAAACTGGGTTACGGCACTACGCCGCCGGGCAAGGCGAAACTGACCATGTCGACCACCCAGTTGGCGCACCGTTTCGGGTGCTGCTCCATGACGCTGGAAATGCCGTATAAGGATAATCGCGACCTGCCGGATCCTGAACAGGGCTGGAGCCCGGAACGCTGCAAATTGCTGGCGCGCGATTGCCTGGCGGCATTGGCGGAATGGCTGGGCGATAGGGCTTAAACCGTTAACGCTCCGTCGCTTACCGCATTGACACCGATTCCTGCATCGGCTCTCGCTCGGCCATAGCCCCGATCGGAAAATCTATGTCTAAACGCGTGCTCGTAGTCGAAGACGACCTGCTCAACCGCATGATGTTTTGCGCGGTTTTGCGGGAAGGCGGCTATCTGGTTGAAGAAGTGGTCGACGAGCGCACGACGCTGGCCGAAGTGCAGGAGTTTGCTCCCGATCTGATCGTGCTCGATATTCATCTGCCGCATTTATCCGGCATCGATATCATCAAATTGCTGAAATCGAACGCGTCGCTGCGGAACATCCCGGTGCTGGCAGTGACTGGTTATGTCGGCAAAGGCGAAGAAAACAAGGTGCGCGAGGCGGGCGCCAGCGGCTATTTGTCCAAGCCGGTTTCAATGAGGCCTTTCCTCGACGCGGTCGGCTGCCTGATCGCCGCCTGAGTGGGGCTTGAATGCGGGTAACGCGAGAATGTGAGCCGCACTGCGAAGACGTTGGGGCGGCAATCCCGCCCCCGATCCTTCACCTCGGTTAAAAAGTGCGTGTCATGTAACCTATTTGGTTCGTTTCCGGCGCCATCCCGAAATTTCGCCCTATCGCCATTCGTCACATCCGCGTGGGGACATGGAGTAAGGCCAAGGCAGTATCGGTCAATTGGTTGAAAATTGGGTTCAGCCGCTGCACGTCAACGGAAAG
>JBBKWK010000308.1:0-3725 GCA_037968915.1 Pontixanthobacter sp. | reverse complement strand
GGCATACCGGCAGGACCGGAGTCTGCCTTGCGACACTCGGCCCCGGCGCGACCAATTTCGTGACCGCTGCGGCCTATGCCCAATTGGGCGGGATGCCGATGATGATGATCACCGGCCAGAAACCGATCAAGAAATCGAAACAGGGCCGTTTCCAGATCCTCGACGTCGTCGCGATGATGGGGCCGATCACCAAATATGCGCATCAGCTGGCAGCGGGCGACAATATTCCTAGCCGGGTGCGCGAGGCGTTCCGTCTGGCCGAGGAAGAAAAACCCGGCGCGGTCCACCTCGAATTTCCGGAAGACATCGCGGAGGAAAAAACTGAGTCCCGGCCAATTCCAAAATCCGTTGCGCGCCGTCCCTCAGCCGAGGTGAAGGCCGTGCGTCAGGCGGTGAAAGCGATTGAAGCGGCCAAGGCCCCCGTCCTGGTGATCGGCGCTGGCGCTAATCGCAAGCTAACCGGCCGGATGCTCAACCAGTTTATCGAGAAAACCGGCATTCCCTTCGTCACCACCCAGATGGGCAAGGGCGTGATCGACGAGCGGCATCCGTTGTTCCTTGGCTGCGCCGCATTGTCGGCGGGCGATTTTTGTCACCGGGCGATCGAGGATGCCGATTGCATCGTCAATGTCGGCCATGACGTGATCGAAAAGCCGCCCTTTTTCATGAAGCATAATGGGGCGACCGTGGTCCATTTGTCGACCCGCACTGCGGAGGTCGATCCGGTTTATTTCCCGCAGATCGAGGTCATTGGTGATATCGCCAATGCGGTCTGGCAGATCAAGGAAGACATCGTCCCGTCAGGCCGGTGGCAATTCGATCATATGCTGGCATACCGCAAGGCCGAAGTGGCGCATACGGAGAAGCTGGCGGCAGACGCGCGCTTCCCGATCTTCCCGCCGCATCTGGTCGCCGCCACGCGCGACGCGATGCCCGAGGACGCGATTATCTGCCTCGATAATGGCGTGTATAAAATCTGGTATGCACGGGGCTACACCGCCTATCTGCCCAACACAGTGCTGCTGGATAACGCGCTGGCCACGATGGGCGCGGGCCTGCCGTCCGCGATGATGAGCGCAATGGTCTATCCCGAGCGCAAAGTGATGGCGATCTGCGGCGATGGCGGGTTCATGATGAACAGCCAGGAAATGGAAACCGCTGTCAGGCTAAAGCTCAATATGACCGTCCTGATCCTGCGCGACGACAGCTACGGGATGATCCGCTGGAAACAGGCCAACATGGGTTTCGAGGATTTCGGGCTGACGTATGGCAATCCCGATTTCGTCAAATATGCCGAAAGTTACGGCGCGCATGGTCACCGCGTGGAAAGCGCGAAGCATCTGGTTGAAGTGCTGGCCCACTGCCGCGATGCGCCGGGCGTACACCTGATTGATTGCCCGGTGGATTATACCGAGAACGACCAGATCCTGAACCATGACATCAAGGAACTTTCCGCGAAACTCTGAGATTGTTTGGGTAACGGAGATTACCATGGTCAAATTGAAAGACGTCTATCCGCTGTACCTCAACAACAAGGCGGTGCAGCCAAACACCGATCTCGAAGTGCGGGATAAATTCACTGGCGAGGTTGCGTTCCGCACCGCTTTGGCAACGCCCGATATCATCGATCAGGCGATTGCGGGCGCGGCGGCGGCGGTGGAACCGATGGCGAAGCTGGCCAGCTATGAAAAGCAGGACGTCCTCAATCATTGCGTCGCCCGCTTCAAGGAGCGGTATGACGAGTTGGCTTATTCGCTGTGTGTGGAAGCGGGCAAGCCGATCAAGGATGCCGAGGGCGAGGTCACCCGGCTGATCGACACATTCCGGATCGGCGCCGAAGAAGCAGTGCGCAATTACGGCGAGGTCCAGCCTCTGGATATTTCACCCCGCGCCAAGGGATATATGGGGATGTGGAAGCGGGTGCCGATTGGTGCATGCAGCTTCATCTCGCCGTTCAATTTCCCGCTCAATCTGGCCGCGCACAAGATTGCGCCCGCGATTGCGATGGGCTGTCCGTTTGTGATGAAGCCTGCCAGCCTGACCCCGCTGGGCGCGATTATCATGGGCGAGGTGCTGGCCGAATGCGACATACTGCCCGAGGGTGCGTTTTCCATCCTGCCCGCCAGCCGGGACGGGGCCGATCTGTTTACCACGGACGAGCGGCTGAAGTTGCTCAGCTTCACCGGGTCACCGGGGGTCGGCTGGCAGTTGAAGGCCAAGGCGGGAAAGAAGAAAGTCATTCTGGAACTGGGCGGCAATGCGGCAGTGATCGTCGATAAGGATGCCGATCTGGATCATGCGCTGGAACGGATCATTTTCGGGGCGTTTTACCAATCCGGCCAAAGCTGCATCGGCGTGCAGCGGATCATCATTCACGAAGACATATATGATTGCTTCAAGGATATGCTGGTTGCCAGAACAAAGACATTGGTTTCTGGCGATCCCAAGCACCGCGAAACCTTCATCGGGCCAATGATTTCCGATAAGGAGGCAAAGCGCCTTGAAGGCTGGATCGAGGATGCAGTCTCAGCCGGGGCCACGCTGTTATGCGGCGGGACACGCGACGGAAATATGCTGCAGGCGACCCTGCTGGAGGATGTCCCCCGCAACTGCGACGCCAGCAGGGAAGAGGCGTTCGGACCACTGGCGAACCTGTCAAAATTTTCCGGCTTCGGCGAAGCGATGGAACAGGTTAACGACAGCAAATTCGGCCTGCAAGCGGGCATTTTTACCCGCGACATCCATCAGGTTCTGGATGCTTGGGACGTGCTTGATGTCGGCGGCGTGGTGGTCAACGATGTCTCCTCCTACCGGGTCGACAATATGCCTTATGGTGGGGTCAAGGATTCCGGTTTGGGCCGCGAAGGCATCCGTTTCGCGATGGAAGATATGAGCGAAATCCGCAATCTGGTGATCCGGCGCGAGAGCGCGGGGTAGCCGCCGCCGCAGGACGCATCACGCATCCTGCAGCAGCAGTAATTCGGCCTTCACCACCAGCCGCACATCTGGCAACATCGTGTGATCGACAGACAGGATCGCCGCATCGGCGACCAATTGTCTGTGAATCGCGAATTCATGATCCGGCAATTCGGCGATAAAGGTCTCGCCCGCCTTGGCCGCTTCGATCCCTTCGAACACCATTTCCAGCGAATGGCGCGCACCGGAAAAGGTAATGCTGGCCCACGCCCGTTCGGAATGATTCAGTATTTGTGCATGGCCGCCGGCAAGCGCTGATAGCGCTTCACGCAGCTTTTCGGCGGGGCCGCGGCGGATTTTGCGCGGGATGCGGATATCGATTGCGGTTTCAGCCGACATGCGCGTTCTCCTGTAAATTGGCATCCTGATAGGCGGACATGAATTGTTCGACGCGCCGTTCGGTGCGTGAACGGGGCGTCCGGCCATTGCGCAAATCAAGCACGAAGCGTGGATCCTGTGCGGCAAGGCGACCGAATTTGGTGGCGGCCATATCAGTTTGGCGTAGGAATTTCTCAATAGTACGAATGAGCATGCGACCGTCATCAATTGTAGGCATTGGGTTTAGGTGGGTGGCCCCATAGTCAGGCATCCTGTTGAAATGTTGGCGATTCGGCCAACTCCCGAGTCGTTGCGGTTCAAATCCTACTTGTCTAGGAAAAATACATCGTATAGGTAGGAAAAATGATGCGACCACACAAAGACACGGATTTCGATCCTCGCCAGCGGCTGCTGGAACTTTCGCAAGAAAG
>JBBKWK010000307.1:0-13876 GCA_037968915.1 Pontixanthobacter sp. | reverse complement strand
GGCCCCATCACCGGCGCCCCACCCCTAGGTGGGCCGCCGGTGATGGGGCCCTTAGCTCAGTCGGTAGAGCAACTGACTTTTAATCAGTAGGTCGCTGGTTCGAACCCAGCAGGGCTCACCACATTTTTTCTTATATGGCGGGGTTGATTGCCGCGCTGGATGCGGGTTTCGCGTTGACGGGCAATCAGATAGCGATCCGGCGACCACGTTGCTTTTTTGCCGATTTCCATCACAAACGATTATTCTTGTCCCGCGTAATCCGTTCGCGCGCTGAAGCTATTCGTGTGATCTCGGTGTTAAGTGCAACCAAATAAACGGCCAAAACGGCACAAATGGTAACGGTCCTACAGTCGGAACCTTGTGAGATTTTCGTTCATTTTTTGACAGCCACAGAATTGCAAGTTGCACGATGCATAATAATTGACATTATTTCAAATTGAGACAAATTCTTTTCGGGACTCGTAAGTAAGGTGGAGAACTGACACCTTTGCCCATAAGTCAAATGGCTGGACGGAACCTATGGAGGCAATGCTGATTTTATTTGCAATATCAGCAATTTGCTGCGTTATGTTGCTGTATCCTTATGTCATCTATCCTTTTCTTCTGGCGCGAATGAGGAAGATTCCGATCGAAGCCAAACCTTTCGATTGTTCAGTTTCGCTTCTTTTTTGTGCCTTCAACGAAAGTAATTCGCTGGCGACGAAGATTACCAATTTGCACCAACTTAAATTAGACCGTCCCGATCTGCAGATACTTGTCTATGATGACGGATCCAGCGACGATACGGTGGCCAAGCTGGCACAACATCCCGATTTGTTGACGCTCGTGCAAGGGAGCGGACGCAGAGGCAAGGCTGCTGGAATGAAGCATCTGGCCAGCCTGGCGCAAGGGGAGGTATTGATTTTTACCGACGCCAACGTGATTTGCGCGCCTGACGCGATCGCCAAGCTGCTGCCCTATTATGGTAATCCGGAGATTGGCGGAGTGTGCGGCACGCTTTGCTACGAAAATGAGGTTTCCAGTTCCACCTCGGAAGTGGGTGCTCGCTATTGGAATTTGGACGAAAAGTTGCGCGCCCTGGAATCCGATACCGGCAATGTGATGGGGGCCGATGGGTCGATTTTCAGCATTCGCCGATCGCTTTATCCGACCTTCCCCGACACCGTTCTGGATGATTTCACTGTATCGATGAGCGTAGTCTTTGCGGGCAAACGGTTGGTCAAGGCCCCCGATGTCCTAGCATTTGAAAAAGGTGTCGTTCGGCGCGACGAGGAATTTCGCAGAAAGATGAGAATAGGGGCGCGGGCATATCACACTCATGCATGGATGCGCCGGCATCGCAGGAAAATGGTGCGGTTGGACCGTTTCAAGTACACATCACGCAAACTGGTCCGGTGGTTTGGCGGAGCGTTTTTAATAATTGGCGCGGCGACGGGACTGGCTGCGTTGGCGATGGTCTCTGTATCGGCCTTCGTAGCAATATCAGCCGTTACCGGATTGGGTCTGCTGGCCGCGCTGCGGGCAAAGAGCGGGTTTCTGGCTAAAATAGGCGACATAATACTGGCCCTGATTGCGACGCTGATCGGGGTAATACGGGGTATGAGTGGCAACACCGTGGTGACTTGGGCGCCGGCAACTTCACGATGACCACCAGAGAGCAAACCGAGCCCCGAGAGCCGCGCAACCTGCGCATCAGCTACTTGTTGTCGCAATTCCCCGTGCCTACCCAGACATTTGCCCGGTCAGACATTTCCGCATTGTGCGACGAGGGGCATGACGTCTGCGTCCATACGCTCAAACTCCCCGGCAATGACATGGGTGCGGAGGACTTTGCCGTGTTCCGCCCAACCTTGCGCGGTGTACTGAGCTGGCCCGCATTGTTATGGCGCATGCGTTCTGCAGTGTTCCAATTAATACAGCGGATTCTCCCGAATATCTTTGCTTCTCCTGCGACGGCGCTCGCCGCATTGGCATGTATCCCGAGAGCAGCGGAAATAGTTGGTGAAATCGAACACCGACAGGCCGATGTGGTCCATCTGTTCTGGGCCCGCCACGCGAGCCTTGTTCTGGTGTTATTGGAAGCGCGCGGCTTCAAGGGCGTGAGCAGTGCTTTCGTTGGCGCATATGACCTGGTCGCCGACGATTTTCTCGTCGACATGGCAATGCAGTCAGCCGATTTGGTCTTTTCCCATGCCGAGGCAAACAGACCGTTTCTGCAACAAAGGGTTCCAGCAGGTACTGCGGTCGAGATCATCCATCGCGGAATTCCGCTTGGTGATTTGGAGGGGAGCGCGGTCCGCGATCCGAACCTGTGGATCAGTGCTTCCGCGCTCGTCCCGGCGAAGAATGTAGACGGGGTATTACGAGCCTTTGCACATGCGCGGAGCCTGCGGCCACAGCTTGTCTTGCAAGTATTTGGCGAGGGGCTGGATCTCCACAGGCTCGAGGCGGTTAGCCAAGAGCTGGGCTGTGCCGGGGCGGTCCAATTTATGGGCCATGTTAGCAGGCAGGAACTTTTCGCCCGGATGCAGGCCGCTGATACCTTCATATTCCTTTCTAAAAAACCGTCCGAACGCCTGCCTAATGTGCTCAAAGAAGCACTGTGGGCCGGGTGCGCGGTGATCAGCTCGAATTCCGAGGGCATTACCGAATTGATCCCGGGCGAGACCATCGGACACGTGGTGGATCCCAACGATGATGGGGCTGTTTTTGGCGCCGTTCGCGCGGTCCTTGAGCGAGACCTGACATTAGATCAGAAGCGACGCGAAACGGCGCGCGCGTTGATTGACGCGCGTTTTTCTGCCGAGGCCAATATGCGCAAATATGCTGCGTTCTGGTCGGATGTAGCGAGCGGCACGGCTCGCGTCATGCCGACAATGGCCGCGCCGGGGTCGGAATGACCAAGAAGCCGCTAACCGACGAGGCGGTCAACAATGTTGCCTGGCAGGCTGCCGTGTCCGGTTCGAGCCTGGTGCTCAAGGCAGCGATCCTGGTCCTGTTGGCGCGCAACATACCAGCCGCCCAGTTTGGACTGATCGCGGCAGCTACGGTCATCACCAGTATCGCCACTGATTTCAGCCAGATGGGCGTTCACCGGGCATTGGTGCAGCGGCTGACGCTGACTACCGATCATATCAGAAGCGCTTTTGCGATCTCGCTGCTGTCTGGTATCGTGGCAGCGACGGCAATTTTCTTTGCTGCACCGCTGTTTGCGGCGCTCTTTCGGATCGAAGAGACAGAATCATTTATCCGCTTTCTGGCTGCGACCTTGCTGTTTGCCGGGATGGCCGCAGTTTCCGCCTCATTACTCCAGCGCGAACGGCGCTTTCGCACACTCGGCTTCGTTGATCTTGCAAGTTATCTACTTGGTTTCGGCTTTGTTGCCTTGCCAATGGCGTTCATGGACTATGGCGCCTGGGCGCTGGCGATCGGCCAGATGACACAGGTGGTTTCGCGGACCGCTGGATTATTTCTGGTCCGGATGCCTGCACTGGCCATCATCCCCCGGATGACAGAGAGCAAGGAACTCTTGATCACTGGAGTTGGCTTTTCCGCAGGGCAGATAGGGAATTTCCTGGCGACCCAGGCCGATTATTTCATTGTCGGGCGTTGGCTGGGGGCCGAGGCACTCGGACTATACAGCCGGGCTTATCAATTCCTGATGCTGCCCGCCCATTTGTTTGGAACGGTGACGTCCACCGTCCTGTTTCCCACCATCGCATCGATTCAGGACCAGCCCCAACGAGTCGCTGGCGCCTATGTCCGGGCGCTTGGCGTCATCGCCATGCTCACGCTGCCGGTAAGCGGGGCACTGGCAATCCTTGCGCCCGAACTGATCCTGTTCTTGCTCGGTCCGCAATGGGTCAAGATGATTGTGCCCTTCCAGATTCTGATTGTAACCCTGCTGTTCCGGACCAGCTACAAGATCAGCGATGCAGTGACGCTGGCGATGGGGTCGATGTATAACCGAGCCCGGCGGCAATTCATTTATGCTGGTGCGGTTACGGCGGGTTCGCTGGTGGGCCTGCAATTTGGCCTTCCAGGTGTCGCAGTCGGGGTCGGAGCAGCGGTGATCCTGAACTACCTTCTGATGATGAACCTTGCCCGCGCAGTGACGGGCCTGACCCTGAGGCCGGTGTTCATGGTTCAGTTGAGGCAGGTTGCGGCGGCCGCGGTGATGGTCGTCCCGCTGTGGATTGCTGCTGCGGCGACGCGTCACCTTGGCCTGCCCGACTACTGCGTGCTCGCCATTGCCAGCGTCACAGGTTTGGCAGCAAGCTGTTTGGCCTGGTTTCGGTTCCGCGCTATTTTCGGACCAGAAGGGCAATGGCTCCACGACTTGGCCGCGCGCAAGCTGGCTGCATTCTTAGCCAAGCGATCAACTGATAGGGCGAATTGATCGGATTTTAACTTCGTACAAATGTTCGTCCGACGCGGACGAGCCGTGGCTCGCGCGTGTCTCTGGCCGGACTGGCCGCCGGCATTGCTGATAATGCGCCGATGACGAACCAGATCAGGGTATCGTTCCAGAACGGCCCCGAATTATGGAACAGGATGTGTATGATGTACGGGACGAAGGCCAGCAAATAGCCTTGGCCGCGCCGCAGCAATGTAAAAATGACCGGTGCCACCAATAGCAGTCCGACTCCGTATGTAGTCAGCATGTTGATCACGTAATTATGCAATTCGGCTTCGCGCACCACGCCCGCGCTGGGCAACCGGTAAAGCTCCTGCCAATATCTGCCCCAATGCTGCTGCGAGACAAAATCGAATCCGTATCCAAGTGGGTTGTCCAGGAATAACAGCATCCCGAATGTTGCGAGTGTAAGCCGGCCCGAGGAGGAATTGTCGCCCACCCGCAAAACGCGGTGTTCGGACCCCTGCATAAATTCGAGAATTGCCGGACTGGCAACATATAACGCCAATCCCGCGACCAGCATCAGCATCACCCACAAGGCGTTACCATGGCGGGTCATGTACAGGACAAGAAAAATCGCTGCACCCAGAATGGGCGAGCGGGTGGCGCAGATGATTGATGCGGCGATCAATAACGCCAGGGCGACGATAATTTTTGCATCGATCCCGGTCGGGGTGCTCTGCCGTCCGCCTTCCCAGAACCGAAGACCCGCATAGGCAGTGAAGGCCAGGCTGGCCTGTGTCGAAAGATGGATCGGCGAAAACGACACGCCCATCGGTCTGCGGTTGATGAATGAACTGTCGTCTTGAAGCGCGTGATCCTGAATTGTCCCGAGCATTCCTCTCAGGCTCCACGCGGCTTCCAGCCCGGCAAATTGCAGTGCGGCAATAAATACGGTGACGGCAGTGGCGGATACGATGGCGATGACGCTGGCCCTCGGCCCGGCGAGCTGAGCAGCCATCGTGGCGAACAGCAGCGTGACTATGGCTTGGATATGAACTTCCAGTATTGTACGAAAGACAATCTGCATCTGCGCGCCGTTTACCAGGCTCGCGAAGGCGCCGATCGCGGCCAGTGCACCGGCCAGAACCATGACCAGCGAATGTCTGGAAATTGCGCGTTGCAATTCGCCGGGCCACAAAACGCCGAACAAGGCCAGTAGCCCGACGGCGAGTACACCCCTGATCGGAATGGACGCCACGTCGAGCGAGATAAGTGCGATGTTGAACAGCACCATGAAGGCGATGCTTGCCGCCGCAAACCATTGGACGATCGGATCCGACCTTCGCATTGCAACGGCAGGTGTCCGGGCTGGGCGGAGCGGGCGACCGCTCTGGATCATGCCGGCTGGAAGTCCCGGCCGGCCTGTCCGTAGCTGTAATACTGATAGCTGCCGTAGCTTGAACCGGACTGGCGAGCATCGAATTTGGACAACAAGCCTACGATCGGAACAGTTGTAGGTAGCCGTGACAGCGCGACGTCAAGCTGCCCGGCCTCTGTACGGTTGGCCTCGACGACCATAATGACCGCGTCGACGCTATCCGCCAGCAGAACGGCATCGACCAAACCCAGCACCGGCGGCCCATCAATCAGGGTGATATCCGCCATCGCCGACAGCTTTTCAATAACAGGGCGAACCCGGGCTGCTGCCAGCAATTGAACCGGATCAGAGCGGGCCATACCGGCATCCACCACAGCCAGCCCGGTTTTGTCCATGACCCAAGCAGCCGACAGCGGATCGAGTGTGCCGGCCAACGCTTCCGCGAAACCGAATTCCGGCGAAGGATTGCGCAAGTCCCCATTGATCACCAGCACCCGGTAGCCCAGCGTTCGCAATCCGCGCGCCAAGCCCCATGTCGAAGTTGATTTACCCTCGTTCGCCTGAGTGCTGGTTAACAGCACAGTTTTGGGCATCTTGCCCGCTCCGAAATGTTGCAGCGAAGCGGCAATCGACTTGTAAGCTTCCGATTGCGCGGAACCAGAGTTACGCAGCGCATCTTTCATCTTCTCGCGCGCTTTCAATGCCGGGACCACTCCCAGAGCGGCGAGATGGCCGGGCGATTCCAGATCGTCGACCGTGCGGATTACATCGTGAAGACGCTCGCGAATTAACGCAATTGCCATGCCGGCGATCAGCCCGCACAGCCCGGCGAACGCGAAGATCCATAGCTTCTTGGGTGAACTTGGCTCAAGCGGCGGCTCTGCCTTGTCGACCAACGTGACATTGGCCGCTGGAGCGCCAGCGGCTGCAGACACTTCCTTATATCGTTGCAGCAACCCGTTGTAAGAAACCCGGTTGGTTTCCAAATCGCGCTCGAGTGCGTTGTAACCAACACTGCGGTCCTGCTCGGACATAGCGGCGTTGCGCAACTGCCCAATTGTCGCCTTAAGCTGCGCTTCCTGGCTTGCCGCAGCCCGGTAGCGCTGTTCGAATGATTGCTTGATGTTGCCGGAGAGTCTCCCGATTTCGCGGTCGAGAACTGCGATCTGAGCAAGTGTCGCGGCAATCGAGGGATATTCATCGGTATGGCGTTGCCGATCTTCTGCAAGGGCGGACTGCAATTGCGCTTTTTGAGTCAGCAATTCCTGAAAGGCGCGGTTTTCCTGGACCTGCGGCAAAGCCAATGCCGAGCCTGCGCGTGCCTGCTGCCAAATCTGTTGCGCTTCGATCCGCCCGGCGGTGGCGGCTGCCAGCGAACCGGTTAATTGTCCGATTTGTTGTGCGGGCATGGAATCGGTATCAGCGTCGGCGGTTCCGGTGAGATTGGCCGAGCGTGCGTAGGCCAGCTTGGCACGTTCCGAAACTTCCAGCTTGCCTTTGGCGTCGGCAAGTTGGTCGAGCAGATATTCTTGCGCCCGATCCGAGGTTTCAACCTTGCCGCGCAGATTATCGCCGACCAGAGCCTGAGCATAGGCATTGGCGATCAACGCAGAGACTTGCGGATCACGGCTGACGAACGAGATCTTCGCTAGCCTGGTATTCAGTCCAAGTTCGGCAAGGACGTTTTCGCGCAAGGCACGAATGGCGCCTTCGGCCGGATCAGTCCCGTCCGCAGTATCGACATTCAAGGCGGCCAGAACTTCGGGTGATCTCTTGATGTCCAGCTCAGCGGCGACTTGCTGCGCCAGCGTCCGGCTCAATACACGGTCGAGCTGCGTTTGCAGGAACCGATTGGCGTCCTCGGGCTGTGGATCCAGCCCCGGGGCCGAAATAACCTGCGGCGTCTGCTGCTCGAGCTGGACCGAAGATGTGGCGGTGTATTTCTTCGGCATCGAGATCACGGCAATCGCCCCGAGCAGCAGCGCAGCGGCAATCGAAAGCAGTAACGGATACCGTTGGCGGTAGGCGACTGTCCAAAGCTGCCGCAGAGCGGTGGCGCGCGGAACTTCGCGAGCCGAATAGCTCGGACCGATGTCCGCCGGGGATAGTGATGTCACGATTTCCCTACTCATAGAAACACCTCATGCGCGACCATACCGTAACCCGAATCCCAGTGACGGCATTTGGGTTTTCTGGCTCGCAAGCGAGGGAAAGAAACTGGCCACGCCGCATCAAATCGCCCGGAAGATGTTAAAAATCGGGGCGGTGAAATATTCACGCCATGCCTCTTTCAAGGCAGAGAATCCGACCACGATACGGTCGCCTGGCAGGATTACCGGATCGGGGTCCAGGCCTGCTCTGATCCGCCGGACGTCAAATCGCGCTCCGGCGCGGCGGCCATCAATCTCGCGAAATACGATGACCTGATCGTTCGCTGCAATCTGCGATGTGCTGCGCGCAAGCGCTAGTGCTTCGATCAATGAGGAGCGGCCCGGGATTGGGTAAACACCAGGTTGATTCACGCCGCCTTCGACTGCGATTGTCTGCCCAATTTGGGTGATGGAAATTGAAACCTGCGGATTGTGGACGTACCGGGTCAGGGCAGATTCCACGAATTGCGAGAGTTCGGCTGGCGAGCGACCTTCGGCCCGCACCGCGCCGATCAACGGAAGCACAATGTTACCGGCAGGGTCAATTTGCGAGCTTTCGACACTAAGTTCTGGCTCTCGGAAAACCAGAATGCTGACAACGTCCATCGGCCCAAGTAGATAGCGATCAGGGGCCGGAGCAGCGACCTCCGCCGGAATCAGAGAATAGGCCGGTGCCCCCAATGGCAGTTCGCTGCGCACTCCGCATGCTGCGGTCGCGCTACAAAGTGCGAGAAGAATGAGGCGTCGAAACGCTGAAAAATGGGTCTTGTCTGGTCCGAAATGCCCATGGTGTTGCCCGTTTTGGGCGATTTGCAAAGCCATCAGTGGGCCCCCTGCGCTTTAAGAAGAACCGGTATGGTCTTGGCTAAAATTTGGAAGTCAAACCCAACCGAGATGTTCTTTACATAGGCGACATCTAACGAGACCCGCCGGCGATAGGTCGTTTCGTTGCGCCCGCTTACCTGCCATAGACCGGTCAGCCCGGGCCTAACTGACAGGTAATAGCTCAAGAACCCGCGATATTTGGGCATTTCGCTCCAAAGAATGGGGCGCGGCCCAACCAGGCTCATATCACCCTTCAGCACATTCAGCAGTTGTGGCAATTCATCCAGACTGCTCGACCTTAGCAACTTTCCGATCCGGGTTATCCGTGGATCCTCGACCAGTTTCTGGCTTTTGCGCCACTCGGACTTAATGCGGGGATCACTGGCCAGTATTTTGGATAGCATCGCATCGGCTCCGACCTTCATTGTTCGGAATTTGTAGCAGCGAAATAATTCACCGCCCTTTTTAACTCGCTCCTGAGCGAACAGGATGGGACCTTTTTGCACGGCAAGGATTGCAGCGATGAAAATCGACACCGGGCTAAGAAGAACAAGGGCTGCTGAGCTTAGAGCTATGTCGGCTGCACGCTTGAAAAACAGGGTGGCTCTTGCGATTTTCTTCTGCTGATAGGCCGGCCGCACTCCGGTGGAGTAAATATCCTTGTAAAGGACCGTTACGGAACTCGGATTGGCAGCATGGCTCGATGGTTCATCAAGTATTATCTGTTTGAGATAGGATTCGTCGACACATGGTTGACTCGATTCAACCAGGAACGAAAATACACTCGATCCGATTGCATCGTCATTCTGCGTGTTGGGCGCACGCGCTATATCCGTACTACGCTCTGCCATGGTAACTCACCTGTTTAATCGTGATCTTCTTCATGGTTAGCGAACATTTTCGCTAACCGCAGGAAAGCGGCCCAAGCTATGAAGTATACACAACTTGCTCCCAAAGTATACACGACTCATATCTTGCACGACGTCCAAGGCTGACCTCGCTAAAAATCAAGGTTAAGCAGTCGTTATCAGGTAATGTATCGGGTGACAGGCCTAAGGGCGGGGCTGTCCCTAAATGGTGCATTCTGCAAGGTGAAATTAACTCGCACTCAGATCATGCCGATATTTTCATGATCAATAATTTTAAAACCTCGCAAGAATAGCTTTATCGCGCTCATCCGCGAATTCATACTACTCGGGCGGGTAAATCAGGAAGCCGGCCAGCATGGGCGGGCGGAGATTCTCTCAACCAGGGATTTGTCCGCTGGATATACATGATTAGCATATTCACTCACCACTTTGCCGCTGATGCCGCGCGCGAAATAGGCGCCAAAATTCCAATAGGATTCGGCTTCGGAGTGGCCGATCGAAACATTCGCGACATCGGTTACCAGTTCGCCATCCAGCCAGACCTTCAACCTGCCCGCGCGAGGATGAAGAACAACATTGTAAACAAGATCGTGACTTGCATTGAAACTGAGCGGTGCCTCGAAGCGTATGCTGCCTTCGGGATCAAGTTCGCCGCGCGTGGATATGCGAAAAGCCCCAGTGGAGGACCGGCGAAATGCAACCGCGGGAGAACCGCCAAAGGTAGAGCCGATATGAATTTGGCCGTACACTCCGCCCTGTAATTTGCGCATTCCATCGGGATCGTTCCAGGCTTGATGACGAAAGGAAAATCCTCCCCACAGGGATTTCCCGTTAGGCAAACGAGCGGGATCACCATACAGGCTGCCGCTGAGCTCTGCCCTTCGCACGCCGTCGGAATCGTAACGCGAATTGTCATTATTGCTGTCGCGGATTTCGAACCTGATCTTCCCTCCTTCGGGGCTGATCCTCACGGAATGATCAAGCCCGGCGATTTTGGTCGATCCTGCATTTACTCGCCAAGGACGTCCCGCCCATTCGATCAGACGCGGAGTATAGCCGTTGTAGAGCGTGGAGCGATAGAGATCGGAGCCATTGGCGCTGCCGGAACTACAATTGTCAGAACCCTGACTTTCTGCCGGTGCCGTGCAGGCGAGCGGTATTCCGAGCGCTGCAAGTAACGCCGCCGAAAATACATTGCTCTGCTTTTTCAGGAATGGCGCCATCAGAGAATACCTTACTCGTTTATCTGCCCGGCATGGCGATTTTTCTAACCAGAAGCCAAGCTGGCCAGCCAGTGATCGGTTTCGCGTGGCGATTTCAATTCCAGAACAGGTAGATCCTTGTAATCGGGGCCTTGAAGGATACGAGCATATTCGCTGCGCTCGCGGACAGTCTTCACCAATCGGGCTAATCGGTGAGACCATCTGGCGCTTGCGGGAACACTTGCCGAGGTCGCATCCGGAGTGCCAATGTCATTGCCATGCCGCGCCGATTGGTGCCTGCTGCGATACTTTTTGATGAATCGGATAAGTAGCCGACTTCCAATCAAAGGAAGCGAGTAGTTCAGGTGAACCACCAGATCCGCGCGCGACCAAATCAGATCCCTGACATCGCGATAATGGCCATCGATCAGCCATTCATCACGTTCGACCAGCTCCTCGACTGCTGCAATGAACTCGGCCCGCACTTGCTCCCCCCGGGTAACTTTGCGGCGCAGAATATCGAGTTCGTGGTGCGGTAGGTTGACGCATCTGGATAGGGTTCGAGCTAAATATGTCTTGCCGCTGCCGGTGCTGCCGACGATTGATATTCGCCGCGCTTTCAACCCCTTGCAATCAGGCATCATCCCGTTTGGCTCCATTTCACTCCGCTCCCACCTGCGGGTGAAAGTCGATTGAAGAGTAGTTCGTCCGCGATTGCAAGAGCAGGTATGAATTAGCTCGTGGGATCATAGTTATTCAATTCGTGGGTTTCCTCGCGCCTATTGCAGGTTTCTATAAATGATCGACCTAAGTATGCTTTGGCCGTGACGTTTGAAAATTACAGGATTAATAGTTAACAAAAGACTGGAATGGATAATCAATTGAAATTAACAGCCCCTATTGGCAGTTTGCGGCCCGAGATCATCGAACTGTTCGGTCTTCCGGGTGCCGGCAAGACTACGATAACCCAAGGGCTGTTCGGCACTGCCGGGAGGCATTCGCGCAGCGAGATTTCTTCCGTCTGGCGTAAGAAATCGCTAATTTATCGCGGTGCCTTGATCGTTCGAACCCTGTTTGATCTAAAATGGATGGCATGCATAGTGGAGCTTGTTGTCCGGACTCCTGTGCGCAACCGGGAGAGTCTGGGACGGCTCGCGCGCTTAACCGGAACCAAGCTCTGGCTGCGCTCCCATAATGGGGAGATCGTGCTGGATCAGGGCACGCTGCAAAGCCTCTGGTCCATTTTTTATATCGAAAGTATTTCCGAATTACCGAACTCTACGCTCGTGCGCCTTTTGCGATCGTTTTACGACGGGCTAACGGTTACGATAGTGAGTATTGATGTTCCGCCCGAAACTGCTGCCGTTCGCATTCATTCGCGGCAATCGGGCAGCAGCCGGCTCGATCACCTACCGGAGCAACTGGTGCTCGACAGGCTGGAAAATGCCGAGCGTTTACCAGCAGGGATTCTCCGGGCCGCGCGCGAGGCGGGACTGGAAGTCAGAGTTCTGGACGGTTCGCAAAAACCGGAACTGCTGGCAAGCCAGCTTCAGACAATACTGGATGAGCAAAGCGAAGCGGTCGGCACCACGCCGTTGTCCGAAGAAACAAAATAGTTCCTGCATTCTGTCCGCCTTGGCCGGTCAGGCAACCAAGTTCGACTGTTCGATATGAGACCAGATCAGAGCATATAGTTCGCCGGTAACCTCGTTCAATTCACCCGAACCGTCGACCACGCGAATTTGCGGATCGCGTTGGCGCATTTCGCGCATCAACTCTATCCGGCGCTCAAAATCTTCCTGCAAAATGTCCCCCGGCTTTCGCGCGTGCGATGTCGCAAAGGTGCAATCGATGTGAATTGTGAGCGAGGGACGATATTTGCTCATTGCCTGGTAAATGCGGTTCTCAATTCGCCAAATAGAACCGGCCAGCCAGTATCTGGTGGCGGGCGCGGAGGAGGGGCCGTCGAGCATTCCATGGGCGAGGGTTT
Organism: Pontixanthobacter sp.; assembly: GCA_037968915.1. Taxonomy (GTDB): domain Bacteria; phylum Pseudomonadota; class Alphaproteobacteria; order Sphingomonadales; family Sphingomonadaceae; genus Allopontixanthobacter. The sequence goes on along the minus strand of JBBKWK010000307.1, from coordinate 1,102 downwards.
GGGGCCATCGATCCGCGATAGCGATTGCGCCGGATTGCGCCAGTCGCAAGGCTTTGCGTGAGGCCATATATCGCTGAACCGCGATGATCAGACGCCACAGCACCGAGCCATAAGTGTGTAAGCTGCCGCGCTCCTTGGTGGGCCGCCTATGTGTGCGTTTGGCGGCGGTCTTGGGCGGCCTCTTCGGTCCCAGAATTCCGCGAAACTTCATCCAGCTGCCATCATTCGAGCCGAGATAAACCGAGGTGCATCGAAATTTTCGTTGAAACAGGGCCGCCAGTGTTGCGCTCTGGGTTGATTTGCCGACACCGTCGGGCCCGATCAACGCTACCACTATTCCTGTTTGAAGCCTGCGCTTGGCGGCGGCCCGCCCGGTTTTTGCCGCCGTAATTCGTCTCGCCAACCCGAATGCAATTCGCCTGACGTGATGTGCCAAAGCATCGAGCGGAGCCGCCAGCGCACCAGCCCCGGTACGTGCACGGACCGCGCGCCGCAGATTACGAATGGCGCCGTTGTTGATCTCGGCCTTGTTATCGCCCGTACGAACCTCGCAGTCGATCTCGCGGCTGCCTAGTCGATACGAGTATCTCCGCGTGCCCGTATCGTTTGGGGCGGACAGATGCAGCAATCTTGCCAATTCTCCGCTGGCCTCAATCCAATTTCCGAAACCCGATGCGGATAGCCGAAAGGCATAGCGCAAAATTGCGATCCGAGCCTCTTCCGTTGGCGTTACAATCGGAACGCGGATCCCGCCGACTTCATTGAGAACCGCGGGCGATAAGTCGTCGAATCCGATAGCATCGTATCGTTTGCAGAATTTGCGGCCAATTGTGATTCCATTGGCGACGTCGAGATGCACAAACTGCCCGACACCGGCATTGATGTACCAGTCTTGTCGGGTAGCGATCGCATTATCGTAAAGCGGGCTGGGATAACCCCTGACCCCGCCAAGATCTGCCACGATACGGCAAAATTGCGGTAGGTCGGCGCTGGCAACCAGCAGGTCCAGATCGGTTATTCCGGCCAGCCCAAGGCTGATCGACGCCGTATTCTTATAGACAACGTAGCGAATGCCCGCGTCAGCAAGCCTGGTTACGAGAAG
>JBBKWK010000306.1:0-11373 GCA_037968915.1 Pontixanthobacter sp. | reverse complement strand
TGGTACTAACGCTCAAGCGTTGGAAGAGTAGGTCGTCGCCAGGCATTGTAGCCAGTGAGTGTGCAGGAAATAACCCATTCTCAATTCAAAAGGGCTGTCCCTAACGGGCCAGCCCTTTTAGTGTCTTTGCAGTTTCTGCAATAGTCTCAGCGCTTTGTCAGGCGTAAAATCGGTGACGCGGGGTGGAGCAGTCCGGTAGCTCGTCAGGCTCATAACCTGAAGGTCGTTGGTTCAAATCCAACCCCCGCAACCATTCATTGCAATCATTAAACGCCCGCAGCGATGTTGGGCGTTTTTTTGTGTCCGTGCCCTGCCTGCTTTCTGTGATGTCGCGGTTTTCGTACGGGTAGTTATCCATGAGAATTGGCCGGCGGATAGAGCTCTTCCAAAATCAGACTTGCGCATTTGGTGAGCAAGCGGGTTAGCTCCAGCTCGGCTCCTGCGTTAGACAACCTACTCAACAGGCCCGCTTTTTGTAACTGAAGGAATTTGTCAGAATGTTCGGCAACCACGCGTTCGGCCAATGGCTGCCAGAATGCAGGGTGCTCACCTTCTGTCCAATCACCGCGCCCTCTTCCGAAGTGCGCTACGGCCAGATAGCGAAGCAGTGCGGTGACAGTCAGGCGTTCGAAAAAGTCGCCAGACCAGCGCATTGTGGAATCGTCTTCCCCGCGCGCAAGATTAAGCCCCTTCGCCACCCCAGTAGCACCCAGCGCTCCGAGAATGCCGCCGATGATCATGCCGCCGCCCAGCGTCAGGCCTCCAGCAGCAAGGTCTGCCGCAAGCCCGCCGACTGCACCTGAAAAAATCCCGCCAAGTGCTGCCGCAGCGCCTTCCGGTGTTTTCGCGGCATGCGCGTAGTCATCGCCGACCCTTTCCAGCACCGTGCGCGTCGCCTTGCCCGAAAGGCCGTGCACGCGAATGAGCTCTTCGGTCGATTGTGTCGTTGCGTCTGTCAGCCGGGCAGCGAGTAATCCCATCGCCTTTCTGGAAGCTGCACCGTCTCTGTTTTGTCCACTTAGCGATTCGACCAATTTGGCTTGCCAACCTGCTTCATCAACTGCTTCTTGATCACTCGCCGCTCGGGCCAGATAGCGGCCGAGTACCTCCATTGATTGATCGAAGCGCGCACGGTTTTGTGTTTCCCACTGGCCGCGTAACACCGCCATGGCCACTTGTTTTTCAGGAGGAAGGAGCGGTGTCACAGTGTCCAGAAGTGTCCCCTCCTGTACCCAGCAGCGGGCGAACGCATCTAATGGCAGCACTGCTCGAACCAGCCCTTTTTCGCCGATTTCGCTCCAACGCTCGACCTCGGAAGAAGTGTCTTCACGTGGCGGCCCCAACTGGTTCAGCAAAACCACGACTGGCTTGCCGATCCAGCCAAGCACTTCCATCTCCAGTGCAACATAGGCTGCAGTTGCCGGATCCTCTGAAGCATTGACCAAATAAAGGATTACGTCGGCCTCTTCGCGCGCATTTTTTACCGCCTGCTGACTGGACCATAACGCACGTTCACGAAATCGATCCCACACTTGCGACAACAACCAACCAACCGGGTTGCCAGACATCTTCAGCCTAGAAAGCAACCGCGCGGTGTCGCCAAATCCTGGCGTGTCCCACAGCATCAGCGTGTTCTCGCCCTGTTGGACCAGCACATAGCCGGTGGAGAGATCGGTGACATGTGCAGCATCGCGCACCTCGCCGACATCGCGGCCCAGCAAGGTTCGCGCCAGCGTGGTTTTGCCCGCATTGGTGTGAGAAATCAGGCTGAGATCGACTGTCATGCCGCCAGCAGCTACCGGAGCTTCAAAATTACTCATCTGATCATCGATCCGTTCGGGATGAGGCCGCTCTCGAATTTTTGAGCCAAAGGATGATCGAGAGATTGCGATAGATCGGCCGCAAGCGGAATTAACTGTGCAGCTGACAAGATGCGCTCCCACGCCTCGACACGTACTGCGATACGTTCCCCGAGCCCGGTCTGCCCTGCGAAATGGGTTCGAAACGGATTTTCATCGATTATAGCGGATAGTATCGTTCCGGATTTTTCTTGTTTTAGGCGGTCTGCCAGTCCGACTGCGATTGTTCCATGGTTCTCCTCCTCCGGTGTTGCCGAAAGAGTGAACAGGAGGATGTGATAATCATCGGCTGGCTTGATCTGGAAGGTTTCTAGCCATAATTCTTCCGCGCCATATTCCACCGGTTCATCAAAGCGCACTTGCGCATTATCGCCTAACGCGCCGCGCAGTGCATCCTTGAGGCGCAGGCGCGTCTGTTCGTCAGGGCGATACGCATAAGGCGTGATCCGTGCCGATCCGGCATTACCGCCGGCTGTTCGCATCAACCGGCGCAGGTAAAAATCCTCTTGGCCTGCTATGGGGAAGTTGCGCGTCAAACGGAATGTCATGCCCCATTGCCAAAGGGCCAACAATAATCGCGGAACAACAACCATGCCGACAATGGTTGCGGTGTAGAGATAGATCCAAGGCGCTGCATTGACCCCGGCTAAAGTGTTACCGGTCCAGCGCATCGACGCGATATTTTCGATTGGAGGGATTTCAACCCCAGTTGCGAGGCTCGCCGGGCCAAGTATGAGTGAGAGAAAAGCATGGACAAATTCCGGCCCTAGAAATGTGCTTTCCCAGCCAGCGCGATACTCAGTTACAAGCGCGCGCAAATAGATGCCACCAATCAACCCGGCAGCAAACAGGGCCGCACTAAAGTGGAAAATACGCGCAATCCGGAGGCTGTTAAGCGGCGAAGACAGGGTTCCCCATTTTTGCTGAAAGTCGCTGGCAGCGCGGTGCAAGACAGTACCTCGGTCAAAGTCCCGCCTGCCTAATCGAGCCAGCCATGCGATTCTGCCATTGGGAGCCATTCCGCGCCTAGTTAGGGCAGTGAACAGCACACTAATATAAACCAGCAGATTCCAGGCGATCGTGCCGATGAGCGGCACGGCAAGCAAGTCCAACCGTTTGCCGGTGCCGAATTCATTGGCCGCGAAGCCTGCTCCGAGCGCAATCAGCGGAACAAACCATCCGATCCATTTTGGCCAGCGGCTACGTGACAATAATGCCGTAATGCCTGGGTTTCGCGTGGTGAGGCGAGCGACCGCAAACTCGGCGCGGCGTACAATAAAATTGCGGCCTTGCAATGGTTGAGGGTCTGACTTGATCGCTGACAGTGCATGTGCGTCAGCTTGTTGGCGATCCTCGCGCGTTAGCAGCAATCTATCATGATCTTCGGTTTCAATTGCGCGGACTAGCTCAACGTTGCGAACCTCTTCCTCTGTCACCGGAGTGTTCTCATATAATTTGGCAGGATCATTGCTTCAGTGTCGCGTAGTTAAGACCAACCGTCTAGTGGCCGATTGTCGATTTCCTGATCATAAACCGGGCTTTAGCATACAGGTTGGGAGCGGCATGGTTTCGGCACCATTTATGGCACGGCAAAATCTTGGCAGCAGCGCGCGAAATTTTCTCAATCCACTATTCGCGCAAAACATTTTCGAGTGGTTCACGAGTTACCGGATAGCCAGCATCCTCCGGAATACACAGCCAGCGCCGCCCATCTCGCTCGGCGATATGCGGGGTGATTGTTTGCACCGGGAAGCGGGCGCAATCCTCGGCTGCAGCAGCGAAATCAGCGAATTGCGCCAGCCGTTCAAGGTTGCGGCGGGTAGGGAATATGATGCTCAGATCGCCGCGTTCGGCCGCATCCAGCGCACCCTGTGCGGTAATCCAATAAAGTTTGGTGTTCTCCGTCTCGTCCACCGCAATTTCCACCGCGCCGGTGCCCAGATTTGCTAGGTAGAAACGGGTATCGAACAGTCGAGGCAGGCGTTCATTTTTGGGAAACCAGCGGGCAAAAGGTAGCACTTCGTCCAGATTGACCTGCCAATCCATCGCCGCCAACACGGGGGCGAGCTTGCCGCTTTCCAGCAGCATCGCCCGGGCGGCCTGTGCAATGGCGGCATCGACCGGGCCGGTGACGCCGATGGCCAGCCCGGTCTCCTCCAATGTCTCGCGGATGGCGGCGATGCGGTGTGCGGCCTCGTGCACCGGCAGAGAATTGTTCAAAGTAGCCGCAAGATCGAAGTCCGCCGGATCGACCCGCCCGCCCGGAAATACCGCTGCGCCGCCAGCAAAGACCATATTGCGGGAGCGGGTGACCATCAGTAACTCGGGTGGATCGCCGTCTGCCGCATTGCGAAATACAACTACCGTGGCGGCGGGAATTTCAGCTGATTGGGTGGGGGTTTCATCATCGGGCATGTGCGGCCTGTGTGGACAGATCGGCGGCAATTGCCAAGCGGCAAAATGATGCCGGTCCTATGTCGGAAGACTTTACAATCCGGCTGCCGGTAACTCGGTCTTAACCATTAAGTCCCTAGGGATTGTGCCATCGGGAAAAACTGGCACGCGCCCTGCATATAGCAGGATACCCCGAATGATCTTCGATAGAGGCGGGACCACTGGTCTCCCGGTCCCGCCTCCCCGAAGATTGTTTCTCCGAAAAAATTCCTGTTGTTTGTTTGGCCTCAAGCGCCGGGCGCCCACATCCGTGGGCTTGGCTCTTCGCATATGCTCGGGCGCGCGGTCACGCTTGCGGACCGCTGGTCGCGGACCGTAGCATTCAAACTATCAATTGATGTCCAGAGCCCTAGCCGCGGCAGCCAGCGTACGCCCGCACGCCGCGCGGGTAGCGCGAAATCTTATGGGGCCGGATGGCCCCGCCGGCGTTTGAGGCTAATCAGGAAGCAGGTTGAACTTTTTTCTCGTCCATCAACTGCTTCAATTCGCCAGCTTCGAACATCTCCATCATGATATCGCTGCCGCCGACGAATTCGCCTTTGACATAGAGCTGGGGGATAGTTGGCCAATCGGAATAGACCTTGATGCCCTGGCGGACTTCCATGTCCTGCAGCACATCGACGCTGTCATAGGCGACGCCGCAATGTTCCAGAATGGCGATGGCCTTGCTGGAAAAACCGCACTGCGGGAACAAGGGTGTGCCCTTCATAAACAGGACGACGTCATTGGCGCTGACGATTTCGGAAATGCGTTCTTTGGTATCGGACATGGTTTTGGACCTAAAAATATCTGTTGGTGCCGCGGTGGCGACTATGCCCAATTAATTGGGTACGACTGTGGTGAGTTGCAAGGCGTGAAGCACGCCCCCCATCTTCCCATCCAGCGCATTATATACCAGCTTGTGCTGCTGGACGCGGCTCATTCCGGCGAATTTTGCAGAGATGACCTTGGCGGCCCAATGATCGCCATCACCAGCCAGATCGGTCATCTCGACCTCGGCGCCGGGCAGGGCGGCCTTAATCATGCCTTCGATTTCGGGACCTGACATTGGCATATTCTCAGGACTCGCTCATCAATTGGCGGCGCGCCTCGACTGCGTGATCTTCCAACGCAGCGCGGACTTCTGCTTCGTCGATTTCAATTCCGCCGCTGGTCAGATCGCCGAGCAGCTTGCGGATAACGTCTTCATCGCCCGCTTCCTCAAAATCGGCTTGTACTACGGCCTTGGCATAGGCTTCGGCTTCTTCGGGGGTCAGGCCCATTTTCTCCGCCGCCCAATGGCCGAGCAAACGGTTGCGGCGCGCAGCGACTTTGAAAGCGCTTTCCTCGTCATGCGCAAATTTGGCTTCTTCGCCGCGTTCACGATCCTTGAAATTGGTCATAGTTGCCTCCCGTTACGCCAAGTGAGATATCAATTATGGAAATAGGACGACTAACACCCAGCCGCAAGCTTAGCGGGCCTGACTGGCGAAATTAGCCGGTGCGGACTCGAGCAATGCCGCGCTGGAAATTCACATGGTGACGACCAATTTACCGATCGCGCCCCGTCCTTCCAATTTCGCAATCGCCTCGCCTGCCCGTTCGAGCGGATAGGTTTCGCTGACCAGCGGCGATATCTTGCCATCTGCCCACAGCTTGAAAAGTTCAGCGATGTTCTCGGAGTTTTTCTTGGGCTCGCGCATCGTAAAGGCGCCCCAAAAGACACCGCGAATGTCGCAGCTCTTGAGCAGGGTCAGATTGAGCGGCATCTTGGCGATCCCGGCAGGGAAGCCGACCACCAGAAAGCGGCCCTCCCAAGCGATGGAGCGCAGCGCGGGTTCGGAATAATCGCCGCCGACGATGTCATAGACGATATCCGCACCCTCGGGGCCGACAGCGGCTTTGAATGCGCTGGCGAGTGCCTTTGATGTATCCTTGTCGAACGGTGCGCGGGGATAGATGACGACTTCGTCCGCCCCGGCTTTGCGGCAAGCCTCGGCCTTTTCCTCGCTCGATACTGCGGCGATTACCCGGGCGCCGTATGCTTTGCCCAGTTCCACCGCTGACAGACCAACGCCGCCCGCCGCACCCAGCACCAGCATTGTGTCGCCAGCCTTGATGTTGGCGCGGTCTTTCAGTCCGTGGATGGTGGTGCCGTAGGTCATCAGCAAAGCCGATGCTTCGGTTAGGGAGACACCGTCGGGCACGCGGAAAATCTTGTCGGCGGGCAGGGCCATTTTTTCCTGAAGCCCGCCAAAACCGGTTCCAGCCAGAATGCGGTCACCCACGTTCCAGCCTTCGACGCCTTCGCCCAGTGCCTCGATCGTGCCGGAAATCTCACTGCCAGGCGAGAATGGGCGGGGCGGTTTGACCTGATACATGTCGCGGATAATCAGCGCATCAGGATAATTGATGGCGCAGGCGGCGACCTTTACCAGAACTTCGCCCTTGCCGGGAACTGGATCGGGCAATGTCTCGAGAACCAATGTTTCGGGACCGCCGATGGCAGTGGATAGGAGAGCTCTCATGCTGTAATTCCTTGTGCGAACCACGGCATTTGCGCGGCTTGGCGGTCTTCATATGCGCCGATGGATGCGTCCCGCGCCAACGTCAGGCCAATTTCGTCCAACCCTTCCGCAAGGCATGCCTTGCGAAAGGTGTCGATTTCAAAAGAGAAGCGGTCCTGAAACGGCGTGGTAACTGTCTGGGTATCCAGATCCAATGTCACCGGATCGGTTTGCGCGACTTCCATCAGTCGGTCGATTTGTTCTTGCGGCAAGCTCACCGCCAAAATACCATTCTTGAAGGCATTGCTGGCGAAGATGTCCGAGAAGCTCGGCGCGATCACCGCGGTTATTCCCATGTCGAGCAAGGCCCATGCGGCATGCTCACGGCTTGAACCGCAACCAAAATTATCGCCCGCGATCAAAATTGGTGCACGCTCAAAATCAGGGTCATCAAACACATTGTCCGGTTCTGCGCGAACTACGGCAAATGCGCCTTCGCCCAGACCTTCACGGCTGATCGTTTTCAGCCATTCTGCCGCAATGATCACATCCGTGTCGACATTCTTGCGGCCGAACGGAATGGCGCGGCCTGTGATGGTCGACACGGGCTTCATCAATCGCTCTCCGGCGGATCTTTGAGCGGTGCCTTGGGTGTTTTCGCCTTCTTCTCGCGCCTTTTGGAAGCATATAGCAAGGCGGCGGCAACTGCGGCAGAGCCAACTGCGGCCCCGGCCATGGCGGCTTTCCCGCCGATCGATGAGGGGATTTTTTTGGTCATGTTCTACCTATGTGATTGGCCAGTGCGCAGTGCAAGCTCGGTGTTGACTTGAAGCAGTTTCCGACCAGTTCTCTCCAATGCCGCCTTCTGGCTGAACAATTCATGGCTAACTAGCGCTGCAGTATCTGTAAAGCTGTCTAAGCCGGCAAGTCCCGCACATCGGTCAGATGGCCCATAACTGCGGCTGCCGCCGCCATCGCGGGTGACATCAAATGGGTCCGCGCGCCAGGGCCCTGGCGGCCTACGAAATTGCGGTTACTGGTCGAAGCGCAGCGTTCGCCCGGCGGGACCTTGTCGGGATTCATGCCGAGACAGGCCGAGCAGCCCGGTTCGCGCCATTCAAAACCGGCGGTGAGGAATATCTTGTCGAGCCCCTCTATCTCGGCCTGCATTTTGACCAGACCGGAGCCAGGTACGACGATGGCCCATTTGACATTGTTTGCGATGTGCCGCCCGCGCAAAACCTCTGCGGCTGAGCGCAAATCTTCGATCCGACTGTTAGTGCAGCTGCCGATGAAGATGTTCTCCACTGCCACTTCTGCCAGCAATTGGCCGGGGTTGAGGCCCATGTATTCGAGGCTTTTAGCCGCTGCTGCCTGTTTCGACGCATCGGCAAAGCTGGCCGGATCGGGAACCTTGCCGCCAATCGGCACCACATCCTCCGGGCTGGTGCCCCAGGTCACGGTTGGCTCAACCTCGCTCGCATCTATCCGCACACTCTTGTCGAAAATCGCGTCAGGGTCAGTCGGCAGCGTGCGCCACCAATCAAACGCCGCGTCCCAGACCGCTCCTTCAGGTGCTAGCGGACGGCCCTTGAGGTAGGCGAAGGTCTTTTCATCCGGAGCAATCAGACCTGCCCGAGCGCCAGCTTCAATTGACATGTTGCAGACCGTAAGGCGGCCCTCGATGCTCATCTCCTCGAACACTTTGCCGCGATATTCGATTACATGACCGGTGCCGCCTGCGGTACCGATGATGCCAATGATGTGCAGGATCAGATCCTTGGGCGTAATGCTCACGCCAAGCATTCCGTCGACCACTACTTCCAGCGTCTTGGATCGTTTCAGCAACAAGGTCTGCGTGGCCAGCACATGCTCTATTTCGCTGGTACCAACCCCGAATGCCAACGCGCCCAGGCCGCCGTGGCAGGCTGTGTGCGAATCGCCGCAGACGATGGTCGAACCGGGTAGGGAGAAGCCCTGTTCCGGCCCGACCACATGGACGATGCCCTGTTCAGCGGCGCTTGCGTCAATATAGCGGATACCGAAGGCGGGCGCATTGGCCTCCAACGCTGCCAATTGCGCGGCGCTTTGCGGATCGGCGATGGGAATGCGCTTACCTTGTGCGTCCAACCGGGCGGTTGTGGGCAAATTGTGATCGGGCACTGCCAAAGTAAGATCAGGCCTCCGGACTTTGCGTCCTGCCAGACGGAGGGCTTCAAATGCCTGCGGACTGGTCACTTCGTGGACCAGATGCCGGTCGATAAATATCAGACTGGTCCCGTCCTCCCGTGTCTCCACAACATGGGTATCCCAGATCTTGTCATACATTGTGCGCGGTTTGCCCGCGTTTGAGATTTTGGCCATGGGTCAAGAATTAGAGCCCAATGGGCAACAGTTGCAAGCAAACTCGCGCGCAGGAAATGCCTAGTCATGGAAAGTAAAGGTTTGAACACCTAACTTACACTCATGTCAGCCAAACCATATACGCACCGGATCGATATCCTGCCTGCCGATATCGATTTCATGGGTCATGTTAATAATGCCCGATATCTTGGCTGGGTGCAGGATGCTGTGCTGTCTCACTGGCGCTACATCGCCCCTGCCGATGCTGTGGCCAGCCGGGCGTGGGTCGCGCTGAAACATGAGATAACTTACCGAAAACCCGCGTTTCTGGACGATCAGGTGATCGCCCGCACTGTGCTGGAAAGCACCAAGGGCGCGCGTGCGTTTTACCACACGGTCATTGAACGCGGTGAAGAGGTTCTGGCAGAAATCAGTTCCAGTTGGTGCTGTATCGATGCCGAAACATTGCGGCCCGCCCGCATTGGAGAAGAGATAGCGAAATTCTTTTTCCCGCGGGATGAGGCTGGCGAAATCAAGTAGAAGCATCTGGCCCGCTCGCGATTTGGGCCGTTCGCACTATCTCTTTCGGATTTGGTCGCCATACCCTATAAAGAATGTATGACTTCGGCTCGTATAATCGGCAGACGTAGAGCGCAATCCGCCATCGGATTGGCGTTGGCAATTGCGATCTTCGGTTCGTGGCTGGCGATCCATTTCTATACCATGTTTGCGTTTGAGTTGACATGGCGCAGCCTGCCGCTCGCGCTTGGTCTTGCCGCGCTGCAATGCTGGCTGTCGGTTGGGCTGTTTATCGTTAGCCATGACGCTATGCACGGATCGCTCGCACCAGGGCGCCAGAAACTGAATTCAGCGGTCGGCGCGGCATTGCTGTTTATTTATGCGGGCTTTGGCTGGCGCAAAATGCGTGACGCGCATTTTGCGCATCACCGGCGGCCCGGATCTGCGGATGATCCCGATTTCGATACAGAAAACCCGCGCAGCTTCGGCCTTTGGTATATGACCTTCCTCCGGCGCTATTTCGGCTGGAAATCGGCTGCGTATGTATCGAGTATAGTTATGCTTTATTGGCTGGTAATCCAGGTGCCGGTCGAAAAGATCATCCTGCTGTATGGCCTGCCAGCAATCGCATCTTCGCTGCAATTGTTCTATTTCGGCACCTTCCGCCCTCATCGGCAGGAATCTCCGAATTTCGCTGACCGCCACAACGCCCGGAGCGAAAATTTCGGCGCATTGGCAAGTCTCGCCAGCTGTTACCATTTTGGCTATCATCACGAGCACCATTGCCATCCCGGCCTGCCGTGGTGGGCCCTGCCGCGGGCGCGCAGGGAAGTGTTGGCGCGGGATGCCGCCGCATGAGCATTTGGACCATCATCGCCATCGTCTTTGCCGCCGTCTCGGGCATGGAACTGTTCGCGTGGTGGGCGCATAAATATGTCATGCACGGTTGGGGCTGGGCATGGCACCGCGACCATCACGAACCGCATGACAAAGCGTTTGAGAAAAACGACCTGTTTGCCGTGGTGTTCGCCGCAATTGTAATCCTCATGTTCCTGATCGGTAATTTTGTGTCAGATGCTCTGTGGTGGACCGCTTTCGGCATCACGCTCTATGGTCTGATTTACACGATGGTGCATGACGGATTGGTCCATCAACGTTATTTCAAATGGGTGCCTAAGCGGGGTTATGCCAAGCGATTGGTTCAGGCGCATAAATTGCATCACGCGACCGTGGGCAAGGAAGGCGGGGTCAGCTTCGGTTTCGTCTTGGCGCGTGATCCTGCCGCCTTGAAGGCTGAATTGAAGCGCCAGCGCGAAGCTGGAATTGCTGTCGTGCGGGACAGTGTAGGGGCCTGAGCCCCAGCCTGAGCGAGATCATTCGTTGCGAGTGGCGATCCAGCTTCCGCAAATCGCCAGAATTGCGACCGACACATAATACCAAGGCGCGCCAAGCGTATACCATGTAAAGACCGCACCAATAGTCATCGCCCCGATTGCGGCGGTCTTGGCCCGGCGCGAGATCGCGCGGCGTTCACGCCAATCGCGTAATTGCGGCCCCCATTGCGGATGATCGAGCAGCCTGGCTTCCCAGGCCGGATTGCTCCGCGCAAAACAATATGCTGCCAGCAGGAGGAACGGGACGGTGGGCATGATTGGCAGGAAAGCACCAATCGCGCCTAAGCCAACAGCTATGATCCCGCCCGCGAGGTAAAG
>JBBKWK010000305.1:0-2738 GCA_037968915.1 Pontixanthobacter sp. | reverse complement strand
CTGTCGATCCGTTTGAACACCGGATGCACACCCAGCTTCTGGCGCAATTGGCGTACTTCGATTTCCGAAGTGGCCCCGGCCATCGCGCGCAAAGCATCGTGCAGCAAGCCGGAGCGTTTGGCCTGCGTTTCTGCCATTCCGCCCCTGACATGGACCGAGCGCACCGCCAGCGTGGCGAGGCGTTTGTCGGAAAAACCCATTGCCTTCAGTTTGCGCAGGGCCGCAGCGTCGTTCGGCAGTCCGTCAGCTGAAATTTCCGCTTCCGCTGCGATGATCGCTTCGATTTGGCGCAGGAACCATGGGTCGTAGAAAGTAATGTCGTGCACTTCCTCCACGCTCAAGCCTTCTCGGAACGCCTGGGCAATTTGCAAAATCCGGTCGGGAGTGCGTTTCGCCAAGGCAGCGGTCAGGACATCGCGGCTAACGCCCTCCAGCTCAACCACCCGGTTGAACCCGTCGAGGCCCGTTTCCAGCCCGCGCAAAGCCTTTTGCATTGATTCCGCAAAGCTGCGGCCAACCGCCATGACTTCACCGACGGATTTCATTGCGGTGGAGAGGTTGTTATCCGCGCCCTTGAATTTCTCAAACGTGAAGCGCGGAATCTTGGTGACCACATAATCGATTGTCGGTTCGAAACTGGCTGGAGTTGCGCCGGTGATTTCATTGGTCACCTCGTCCAGCGTATATCCCACCGCCAGCTTCGCTGCGACGCGCGCGATGGGAAAACCGGTTGCTTTGGAAGCTAGTGCGGAGGACCGCGAAACGCGCGGGTTCATCTCGATCACGATCAAGCGGCCATCGGCGGGATTGACCGCAAACTGGACGTTCGACCCGCCCGTTTCCACACCGATTTCGCGCAAGCAGGCAATGCTGGCGTTGCGCATGATCTGGTATTCTTTGTCCGTCAGCGTCAGCGCGGGGGCCACGGTGATGCTGTCGCCCGTGTGGACGCCCATCGGATCGACATTTTCGATGGAGCAGACAATGATGCAATTGTCGGCGCGGTCACGCACGACCTCCATCTCATATTCTTTCCACCCGAGCAGCGATTCCTCGATCAGCACTTCATTGGTGGGCGATGCGTCCAGCCCCTCGCGGACGATCTTTTCAAACTCCGCCTTGTTATAGGCAATCCCGCCGCCGGTCCCGCCAAGGGTAAAGCTGGGGCGGATAATGGCGGGCAGGCCAGTGGTTTCCAACACACGGACCGCGTCGTCCAAATTATGCGCAATGCCGCTGCGCGCGCTTTCGAGGCCGATCTTGTCCATCGCCTCGCGGAATTTCTGGCGGTCTTCGGCCTTGTCGATGGCTTCCGCATCCGCGCCGATCATTATGACCCCGAATTTCTTCAGCACACCCATTTTCTCGAGGGACAGCGCGCAATTGAGCGCCGTCTGCCCGCCCATAGTGGGCAGCACAGCGTCAGGGCGTTCCTTCTCGATGATCTTGGCGACGACTTCGGGCGTGATCGGCTCGATATAGGTCGCATCCGCCATGTCGGGATCGGTCATGATCGTGGCGGGGTTGGAATTGACGAGGACCACGCGGTAGCCCTCCTCCTTCAACGCCTTGATCGCCTGCGTGCCGGAGTAATCAAACTCGCACGCCTGGCCGATAACAATAGGACCAGCGCCAATGACGAGGATGGATGAGATGTCAGTACGTTTGGGCATTAGTTCTCAGCTCTATATTCAATCGCGGCGCGCGGAGTGTTCCGCTTCTCTATCGTAAACGAGATTTTTTGCACGTGTGTGGCATTAATTACGCATTCTAACGCTGCGAAATTCTCAGGAATTATTGGAAATTCGGCAGCCGGAGCATGATCATTATACAAGAATGTGGTTTCGAATATCCTTGCGTCACAATTACGAAGAATATTCCCAGTCCTGTAAGCTATCATTTCTTTGTCTTTTGGGCGATTGCCGCCGATCGGGTTCGTGTCAGAAATTGGTTCCGTCAAGACAATGAAGGCGGTCTGCTCGTGTTCGGAGACTGCTGGCCGCAAGAACAAGCTAGCGACCACCGAAATGACCGCAGCCGCACCTGCACCCAAAGCAAACCAAATTAGACGGGTGCGCCTCACCCCAACATCCCCACAAACCGCTCGAACAGGTAGAAGCTATCCTGCGGCCCCGGGCTGGCTTCTGGGTGATATTGCACCCCGAACGCTTTCTTGCCCGTCACCGCGATGCCGCAGTTCGAACCGTCGAACAGGGAAACATGGGTTTCCTCCACGCTATCCGGCAAAGTCGTGCCATCCACCGCAAAGCCGTGGTTCATGCTGGTGATTTCGACCACCCCGTCCTCCAACCGCTTGACCGGGTGGTTCGCGCCGCGGTGGCCCTGGTGCATCTTGGTGGTCTTCGCGCCGGTGGCCAGCGCCAGCATCTGGTGGCCGAGGCAGATGCCGAACAGCGGCATATCCGCCTCCAGCAGCGCTTTGATGGTCGGCACCGCATAAACCCCCGTCGCCGCCGGATCGCCCGGCCCATACCTGCGCGCGATTCTGCAGTGCGGGAATGTCGAATATGCCATCCGGCGACTGCGCGATCACCGCATTGGGCGCGCCGGACAGGCGGATGCGGCGGGTCAGCGCGCGCGTATCCACGCCCGACAGGCCGATTTTGCCATTGGCTTCCATCCACTCGGAAAATTGCTGGGTGCTGCGGAAGTTGCTGCTCGGGGTAATTTCCTCGCGCACCACGCAGCCCACAGCGCCCTCGACCGCGCTTTCGAAA
>JBBKWK010000304.1:0-3802 GCA_037968915.1 Pontixanthobacter sp. | reverse complement strand
AACTTCCGCAGCTGGTCACCCGAAATGGTCCCGGATAAAGATGTCGCCTGCGTTGGCCTCGAATATTTCTGTTTTGAAGGTGACGGATTGTGGTCATCGTCCGACGAAGAACTGATCGCGCTCGCGGCCAAGGAGATGAATATTCTCGGTCTGTGCGATCCGGCAGACGTGATCGGCGGCGCGGTGGTACGGCAGGAAAAAGCCTACCCTGTCTATGACGAGCATTATGCCGCCAATGTCGAGGCCATGCGGCAGGAACTGGAGGAGAAATTCCCCAGCCTGCATCTGGTCGGCCGCAACGGCATGCACCGGTATAATAATCAGGATCACGCGATGATGACCGCGATGCTGACCACCGAAAACATTCTTGCCGGCAAGCGGCTGTATGACACCTGGTGTGTCAATGAAGATGCCGAATATCACGAGGCAGGGGACGAAGGCGTAGAGGCAGCCATTCCCGCCCGGGAAACGTCACAAGATACGATCGCGGTTACCGAAGATCAGGCCGCCGCGCTGAATTCACTGCGCGGTGTACCCGAACGGATCGCGCCGGGTTCTGGCAGCTCCAAAGCCAGCAAGGCGGCCTGACACCAAGCGTAAGTGGACCGCAGGGGGGAAACGATGACAGCATATCTGGCCAGACTGCGTGATGTGCGGTTGATCCGCTATCTGGTCGCCAGTGTGGGGGCGCTGGCGGTGGATTTCGGCAGTTTTCTAGCGCTACTCGCGATGGGTCTGGTGGCTGCGCCAGCCTCTGCAATTGGCTATTCACTGGGTATTATGGCGCATTGGCTGCTGTCCAGCCGAACAGTTTTTCACGATAATGTGGCAGCGCGCGGGCGGGATCGGACCCGGCAGAAGGCGCTGTTTTTAATATCTGCGCTGGTCGGTCTTGCGCTGACGACTGCGATTGTCGGCTGCGCTGATGCTGCTGGGATTGATCCGCGCATTGCCAAATTGGCCGCAATCGCAGCCAGCTTCACTGTGACCTGGGTGCTCCGCGCCAAGGTAGTCTTTCGGGAAAGGCCAGCTTGATGATCGAGCGCAGAGGGCCCCTCTTTGCCCCTGAGTTTTTCGCGCGCATCGGCTTGGCGTGGGCGGCCATCTGCGCCCTGATACTGGTGACCAATTACAGCGCGATCGCGGCGCTGCGTTTTCCCGATTCCGATGATATCATGCGCCTGATGCAAGTGCGCGACCTGCTCGCGGGTCAAAGCTGGTTCGATGTTCACCAATACCGGGTCGACGCTCCAAACGGCGGCGTCGCGATGCATTGGTCGCGGCTGGTCGATGTGCCGATTGCCATGACGGTATGGTTCTTCTCTTTGTTTATGGCGCAAACTACGGCGGAAATAGTCGCCGCAGTCATCGTGCCATTGGTGACCTTGGGTTTTGCTTTGCTGCTGGCTGGGCGAATCGCCTGGCGATTGATCGGGGCCGAGGCTGCCGGCCTGGCCTGTCTGGTGATGGCGCTGTCGGTGCCGCTGATTTCACAAATGCGGCCACTGAGAATCGACCATCACGGCTGGCAGATTGTGCTCGCACTGCTTGCGGTGAATGGGTTGATGGCGCGCAGTCCGCGGCTGGGCGGATGGGTAACTGGCCTCACACTGTCCTTGTGGCTGGCGATTTCGGTCGAGGGCCTGCCGCTCGCAGTTGCCATTTGCGGGATCGCCGCACTGCGCTGGTTGAAGGATCGGCGCGGTAGCAGCTGGTTTGTCCATGTGATGGGTTCGCTGGCGGTAAGTTCAGCGGCGATATTTGCGGGCACTCGCGGATTTGCCGATCTTGCGCAGCATTGCGACGCGGTTTCACCCGTGCATCTGGCGATATTTACGTGGGGCGCTATCGGTTCCTTTGCCCTTTCCCGCTGCGAACCGATCCCGCGCATGGGCCTGTTGTGCGCCCTTGGGCTGATCGCGGCAGGCGCCGGTGCCATCGTAATTTTCGCCGCGCCGCAATGTGCGGGCGGCGGCTTTGTTGCGCTTGATCCGCTGGTGGAAAAATTCTGGTATCGCAGCGTAGGCGAGGGAATGCCAATATGGCAGCAACCGCCCGCCTTCGTGCTGCAAATCATCGTCGCGCCTGCGATCGGCCTGTTCGCCGCATTGAAACTGGCCGGCAAAAGCAGCGACTGGCTGCGCAAATGGTGGTACGAATATGCCTTGCTGCTGGGCGCAGCTTTGCTGGTTGCGCTATTTGTAGCGCGCGCCAGTGCCGTCGCAGCAGCGTTCGCTTCGGTTCCGTTAGGCTGGCAAATTTCCCAGTGGATCCGGCAAGCCCGCAATATGCGGCGCCCCAGCCGCCGCGTTCTTGCCTTGACCGGAACAGCTCTGGCTTTGGTGCCGGCGATGCCGCTGATCATGCTGGCTTTGGCGATGCCCGCAAAGGCTTCGCTTAAGACCAAGTCACTGAACCAATCTTCCTGCGCAATTCAGGAAGGGGCCGCCGTATTGCGCGGGCTGCAGCGGGGCGAAATAATCGCGCCGATCGATATCGGGCCGCGGCTGCTGTATCAAACTGAGCATTCGGTCATCGCCACCGCCCATCATCGGGGCAGTGCCGGGATGAAGGTGGTAATCGAAGTGTTCACCGGCTCTGCCGAAGCGGCACACGCCACCGCACTGAAACGCGGTTCGCGCTATGTGGCGTTCTGCCCCGATCTGGTGGAGACGTATAATTACCAATTTGTCGCGCCCGGCGGGTTCATGGCGCAATTGAACACGGGCAAGGTACCCGGCTGGCTCGAGCCGGTGTCAGTCCCCGGTACCGGCACCATGAAAATCTGGCGCATCAAGCGTTAATCAGGCGCGTGCGTCAGGCTGCTTTGAAATCCATCGCCACGCCGTTCATGCAATAACGCTTGCCGGTCGGCTTGGGCCCGTCATTGAAAACATGTCCCAGATGCCCGCCACAATCATTGCATAGCACTTCGGTGCGGGGAAACCCGAGCTTGTAATCGGTATCGGTGACAATTCCGCCGGCCAGCGGCTGATAGAAACTGGGCCAGCCGGTGCGGCTGTCAAATTTGGTTTTTGAAGAATACAGCCGGTTGTTACAGCCCGCGCAAATGAAGGTCCCACTGCGCTTTTCCTTGTCCAGCGCCGAGGAGTAGGGGCGCTCGGTCCCGGCTTGCCGCAGGACGTAATATTCCTGACCGGACAGTTTCTTGCGCCATTGTGCATCGGACAGCGCCTTGGGAAACGAGCGGGCCTCTGCCCGGCCCGAACCGCACCCTGCCAGCACCAGACCGGATGCTGCCGTGCCAAGTATGGTGAGGGCATTGCGGCGGGTTGAGAGGCCAGTCTGTTTCATGGTGTGCTTCCTTCGGCGAATAAGTGTCTATGCCCTATATACGCCGGGCGGCGCCGAAAGGTTTCACTTGGGCTTGTTGCCGCGGGGGTCAGAATTTTTCGAGCTGGACTTCCAGTTTGCGGAAACCATGTACAAAATTGGCCCGCACGCGTTCCACTTTCCCGACGACATTCACCCGCATGCGCCGGGCATGTATTTCTTCCATCAGGATACGCAATTGCAATTCTGCCAGTCGCGCGCCGACACAGCGGTGAATACCATATCCAAATGCCAGATGGCGGCGGGCATTCTCGCGGGTAAAATCCAGCTTGTCGGGTTCGGCAAACATGGTCTCGTCGCGGTTGGCGGAAAGATACCAAAGTATCAGTTTTTCGCCCGCCTTGACCTGATGGCCGAGCAGATCGGTATCTTCGGTTGCGGTGCGGCGCATATGTGCGAGCGGTGTTTGAAAGCGGATACATTCCTGTACCGCATTGGGGATTACCGA
>JBBKWK010000303.1:0-2978 GCA_037968915.1 Pontixanthobacter sp. | reverse complement strand
CGGTGTAAGGCAGTGATTTCGATAAGCCGATTAAGGACGTGCGGTTCGCCCCCTGCCACCAGTCGTCTCAATCCCTCCCGATGGGCTGTTTGATGCTGCTCGGGGATGATCAAATCTCCAAGAGATTGCCCATTTGCATCGTTGCAGGACCAGCCGAATGTCGCCTCAGCGACGGCATTCCAGCCTATCACCTGTCCTTCCGTCGTCATCACGATCACTGCATCAAGCACGGTTTCGAGGATGGGTGCGAGTGACGGGTCGAGTTTGAACGAGGAAGTTCCTGTCATGCTCTCAGTTACAACGAATGTATGAGCTGCGTCCAGAGGTTACCCGTCGGGCAGTTCCGATCTCAGGTCGATGATTGAAATAATACGCATCAAGCCTGCATGTAGTCCTTTCATCGCCCAACAATCACCCTGCCTATAGGACAGCGTTCGCAATTTTTAACGGCAGTATTGGTTGCGCGACGATGGGTCGCCGGATGTCCGCAATTGGGTCGGGTCCCGCCGGTCTGCTTTTGGAACAAGCTCCAGGCGGCTGGAACGGCAAAAACTGGGTGGTTTGCAGTCCGTCCGGTCGTGAGACAGAAAATGGGCGAAAGCTGTCGAACCATGTTTTCCAATCAGCAAGTGTTCGCCCCAGATCAGTGGGGGGACTGCAAATTGCAGAGCTGGACAAAAAAGTGACCCCACTCGAAAATAGGGCCACTAAAGTTTTAAGAATAATTCTTATTATCCTTAGGGTCGCGCCACCGTTCTAAACATATTTAACAGGAATGACATTTAAATCTCAAAATATCTTTTTAATTCGATAAATTTCGATTAAATCATTTTCGGCAAATGTAATCATGATTATGGGTCATGTTGGAGTTTTTATTTTATAAATTTGTTTCTCGCCATTGGCTTGCTCATCCTTATTCTGCTCATTATAGAGATTTAATGAAAACTGTTTACGATGTTTGGTTCACCTGCGAATACGAACATCGTGAGGACACCGAACTGCATATCGGAATATATTCTCAAGAGATCCATGCTCTATCGGTGATCGATTATCTCAAGGAAAAGACGGGCTTTTCTGATTACCCGGACGGCTTTGAGATAATCCCAACCAACTTGGGCATTACAAGTTGGCAAGAGGGTTTTGTCCCGGATATCGCCTCCCCTCTAAAGACGGCAAAGGGGCGAGGCTTTTGATCATCCTGCATGACGTTAGCCAATGCCTGCTTGTGGGTCATTAGTGGCCAATGGTTCGAGCCCCTTAGCCCTCGCCACCTTATCGCCGGGCCCGCGATAGTGAGGTTTAAGCAATTCGCGACCCGTGCGCGTGCGCGACGTCGTCGGCAAACCGGCTAGTTTGCGGCTCTCATCCTTGCGCGTTCCAAATTTGGCGCTGGCGAAGTCGCGGCGGCGCTACTTAACTGGAGCCAGTTCGTCTGCGTCACTATCTTTACTCAGGCGCAAATAGGCGCTGTCGAAATCGCCCAGCTTACTCAGGGCATCTCGGTTCAGGATCCTAATCGACCTCTTCTCCCTCGAAATTAATCCATCGGCAGCCAATGTCTTGAGCGTTCGGCTAACATGGATCGGTGTCATGGAGAGCGCGTCGCCGAGCTCTTCCTGCGTCATCGGCATCTCGAAATTCTCGACCGTGCCAAGATCGGCCTGCTCTATTCTGACCGCGAGCTCACACAGCAAACGCGCCATCCGCGAGCGGGCATCTCTGCGTCCGATATTGAGCGTCCACTCACGGAAAATGGCCGCTTCGACCAGCGTTTCGTACCACATTGCCTGGCCAACCGTGGGGTGGGCCAGCGTCAATTCCTTGACGGAATCGATGGGGATGAAAGTCGCACGTCCGTCGGACAGCATCTGCAAATTGTGATCCGCTGTGCCAAGCATGCTGTTATGAAGATCGACCGGATCGCCCTTCATATGGATCGAAAAAATCTGGCGCAGCCCGTTACCGGCAACCTTGTGGCGGATGGCAAAGCCAGCAATGAGACACAGCAATCGCGAACGTGCTCCTGGTCCCGGGCGATAAATTCGTGCCGGCGAAGCGTTCGCACCGTTTCCGGGAGCGCCAACAGGGCATTGCGATCAGAACTGTTAAAAGATGCGCGCGTCTCAAGTTTTGCAAGTAACGCAAGTAAGCCGTGGGATGGAAAATGGGACACTATGCTCTCCGGTAAGGACGGGAGCTCATCGCATCTCTCAGCCACCAGCTGTCGGTGATGGCCAGTGATGTGTCTAACCTACTCGTTCGCTGGTTACTTTGACAGGGTTTAATAATCTGCATGGTTAACCTGCGTTACGTTTGCGGACGCAGATCGGTGAGGAGCGGTCGTTTCAATGGGTTTGGACGGACTATTTAGGAAACCACAAGTCAGCGGCGGTTCGTAAAAGTGAGGGAGCACCTGCTAAGGGCAAAGCAGGTGCTCCGGTATTTGCGACCCTAGGGCATGATTATTGGGGGATTGCCGAAGAGCGATTATTTTATGTTCTTGATCCGGAAGTCGCTGCATTGAAGCCGTGTGTAAATAGAAAACTTCCCAGAATTAACCTGCGTTATGTAACTAAGCACCAACGCGCCCAATCTTGGCGGCGCCACGCTCGATCCGCATGCCCTTGCCAAGAGTGGCATGTCTATAATAGTGAAATTCGGCAGCTTCGGACCATTTCCCGGGATCGTTGTGAGGGCTTGCCGCAGGTTATGTCGGACTCGCTTTCGACAGGCTGATTTACGATCCCAGGGCCGCAACCGATGCCCACAAGTTACCCGCGTTTTTCGAACGTACTCATCTGCTGAATATCGATGGTTGGGATCAACCGGACGAATGTCCGCTTCTCTATCGCGGCATATGTCAAGATTGTGTAGCTTATGTCATGAGCTATTCCTTTAACTGCAGGTCTGCTTGGCCGATGTGCCGTCACGGAGCTCGTGCTTCTCTTCGAGGTCGGCGTGTGGCCGCCTCATGATGG
>JBBKWK010000302.1:0-2811 GCA_037968915.1 Pontixanthobacter sp. | reverse complement strand
AATGTTGATATTCCCTATGCGAGCGGCAAGGGCGTGGTGGTAATGAACACCCCGTTTGGCAATTCGATCACCACGGCAGAACACGCCATTGCGATGATCTTCGCGCTCGCCCGCCAAATTCCCGAAGCAGACGCGTCCACCCAGGCCAGCAAGTGGGAAAAAAGCCGCTTCATGGGCGTGGAAGTTACCGGCAAGACGCTTGGCCTGATCGGTGCAGGCAATATCGGTTCCATTGTCGCCAGTCGTGCATTGGGTATCAAGATGAAGGTGATCGCCTTTGATCCCTTCCTGACCGAAGACCGCGCCGTAGAACTTGGCATCGAAAAGGTCGATCTGGACGGGCTGTTGGCACGCGCCGATTTCATCAGTCTGCACACCCCGCTGACCGACCAGACGCGCAATATCCTCTCGGCTGAAAACCTCGCCAAGACCAAGCCCGGCGTGCGGATCGTAAATTGTGCGCGCGGCGGATTGATTGACGAAGCGGCGCTGAAGGAAGGTCTCGAAAGCGGCCATATTGCGGGCGCGGCGCTGGACGTTTTCGCTCAGGAACCGGCCAAGGATAACCCGCTGTTCGGCACGCCCAACTTCATTTGTACCCCGCATCTGGGCGCGTCCACGGACGAAGCACAAGTCAACGTTGCGCTGCAGGTGGCGGAGCAATTGTCCGATTATCTGGTCAATGGCGGCGTCACCAATGCGCTCAACATGCCCTCGCTCAGTGCAGAGGAAGCGCCCAAATTGCGCCCCTATATGGAACTGGCCGAAAACCTCGGTTCGCTGGTCGGGCAATTGGCGCATGGCAATCTGCCCAAGATCAGCATCGAAGTGGAAGGCGCAGCAGCGCATTTGAACCAAAAGCCGATCACCGCGGCAGTGCTGGCTGGCCTGATGAAGCGCTTTTCGCAGAGCGTGAATATGGTCAATGCACCCTATCTGGCGCGCGAGCGCGGGATGGAAGTGAAGGAAATCCGTAACGAGAAAGAAGGCGTCTATCACACTCTGGTCCGCGTTACCGTGGCCACCCGCCAAGGTGACCGCTCCGTTGCCGGCACCCTGTTCGGCAGCACCGCACCGCGGCTCGTGGAGATATTCGGTGTCGGGATCGAAGCGGACCTGAAGGGCCACATGTTGTATATCGTCAATGAAGACGCGCCCGGCTTTATCGGCCGGATCGGTTCGTTGCTGGGCGAAAACGGGATCAACATCGGCACATTCCACCTTGGCCGCCGCGATTCGGGAGGGGAAGCTGTGCTGCTGTTGAGTGTGGATCAGCCGATCCCCCAGACTGTGATCAAGGCCGCTTGCGAGCTGGAAGGCGTGAAGACCGTGAACGCGCTGAAATTCTAGCGTAAACTTCGAAAATCTGTTCATGCCGAGCGTGTCGAATTAGTGTCGTTTTTCTGCGTTGGCTTCTGCGCGGCGCAATAAGTGAAGCGCAGTCTCCTTCGACAAGCTCGGGGCGAATGGTTAGTGGGGCCGATATGACCAACCAAGATGATCTCCTGCCCGAAGGCCTTGAAGACCGCCTCCCGCGTGAAGCGATGGCGATCAGCCGGGCCATGCGTAACGTGCTCGATGTGATGGACTCGCATGGTTATGACCGGGTCAGCCCGCCGTTAATAGAATTCGAGAAATCACTATCTGGCCGGATGGCGGGCGGAAATGACGGGGCCACCGCGAGAAAAATGTTCCGCTTTGTCGATCCGGTTTCGCTTCGGATATTGGCGGTCCGTTCCGACATGACACCGCAAATTGGCCGTATCGCCGCCACCGGTTTGTCAGGTTCAGCTCGGCCATTGCGGCTATGTTATGGCGGAGAAGTCGCGCTGATCCGTGCCGACCAACTGGACCCGGCGCGGCAACGCCTCCAATTGGGCGCAGAATTGATCGGCAGCGACAAAGTCGCCGCCGCCGCTGAATTGGTCGCTCTGGCGATCGAGGCATTGGAACGCGCCGGTACAACCGGAATTTCGGTCGATTTCACGCTGCCCGATCTGGTCGATATTCTGGCGCAGAAAGCCCTTCCGCTCGCACTGGAAAACATCGCACAGGTCCGCCGCGAACTCGACACCAAGGACGCAGGCGGTCTGGCGCAAGTGCCCGGCGGCGAGGCCTATATGCCGCTGCTTTATGCCACCGGCCCGTTCGATCAGGCGATTGCACGGCTGCAGGACCTGGACGCAGGCGGCGCTCTCGCCAGCCGCATCACCGGCCTGACCCAAATCGCCAAGCGGGTGGCAGGCAGTGCGCGTCTCACCCTTGACCCCACCGAACGCCACGGCTTCGAATACCAAAGCTGGTTCGGGTTCACGATTTACGCTGACGGAGTACGCGGAGCCGTAGGTCGAGGCGGCACCTACGCCATCGGCGGCACCAACGAACCCGCTACCGGCTTCTCGCTCTATATCGACGCGCTGGTGGACGCGCTGGAAACGCCTTCTGCACGCGACACGCTGTTCCTACCCGTCAGCCATGACCGCGAAGTGGCCGCAAGGCTGCGTGCGATCGGCTGGCGGACAGTCGAAGCATTGTCGGGCGATGACCATGCCGCGGCGCTGGGCTGCACACACCGGCTTGAGGGTGGGGAGACGGTGACGGTTTGATCAACGCCACTAGAAATTTTCCTACATTCAGCCAAATCGCTACATCCATCATGGCTCTTTGACATGGTTGACCTCCCCGTTCAGTCCGAGTGAAGTCTCCCGTGAGCTAAAAGTGTGAGCGGTGTGCAAAATCCCTAACTAATACACTGAGAAACAACGAAACTACCAAGCGGACACCAAATGTTGGATGTGTCACCTGTGTAAC
>JBBKWK010000301.1:0-3340 GCA_037968915.1 Pontixanthobacter sp. | reverse complement strand
TTTGCTTCAACCGAAAAACTGGAGCGGGCGAAGAGATTCGAACTCTCGACCCCAACCTTGGCAAGGTTGTGCTCTACCCCTGAGCTACGCCCGCTCGGCGGCTGTGACATGGGTATCGTCAGCAGCAGATTGAGGCGCGCGGTTAGCATGGGTTTTTATACCCCGCAAGCCCCAATCCTCCTCTCCTTCGCAGCAAAAGGAAAAATATGCTTGGCTTTGACGCACCGCTCCCCACATAAAGCCCACAAGTTGAACGATTTGGGCGCGGGCCATGGATTTGGCCACCGCACCGCAACAGGAGCATCACGTGGCAACAGCAGGATTGACAGTCGAAGAACAAAAAGCGGTTGAGATCTTCCAGAAGGAGGTCGTGGGGCCAAGCATGGACAAGCTCGTGATCCTCGATTTCTGGGCGGAATGGTGCGGGCCGTGCAAGGCGCTAACCCCGGTGCTGGAGAAGGTCGCGGCGAAATATGCCGACCGCGGCGTGATGCTGGCAAAGATCAATGTCGACGAGAATAAATTTATCGCGGCTCAGTTTCAGGTACAGTCGATCCCGACCGTCTATGCGATTTTCCAGGGCAAGCCGGTCGCCGACCTGACCAGCGGGCGCTCCGAAAGCCAGCTGTCCGATATGCTCGACCAGCTACTCGAGAAGCTGCCGATTGGCGGCGAAGCTGAACCCCAGCAGGATATAGCACCTCTGCTCGCGATGGGCGAGGAAGTGCTGGGCGAAGGCGATGCCGAGCGGGCCGCCGGGATTTTCGCGCAAATAGCCGAAATGGCCCCCGACAATGTCGCGGCGGTCGGCGGACTGATCCGGGCGCTGGTTGCGGCTGACCATCTCGACCAGGCGGAAGCGGCGCTGGGCGGATTGCCGGAGGAACTACGCAGCGACCCGGCGATCGAACGGGCGCAGACCACCCTGCAGCTGGCCAAGGACAAGCCCGATTCAGGCGCGATGGAGGCCTTGGAAGCCGCCGTGGCCGCCGATGGCAAGGACCATCAGGCAAGGTTCGACCTTGCCAGCGCGCTTATCGCCACCGGCAACCATGACGGTGCGGCGGAGCATCTGCTTACGATCATTGCTGCCGACAAGGAATGGAATGACGGCGCAGCGCGCCTAAAATTGCTCTCGCTGTTCGAAATGGTCGGCCTTGAAGACGAATGGGTCGCCGCCACCCGCCGCAAGCTCAGCGCCGTGCTGTTCGGATGAGTGAAACCAAACGTCTCTCTGTCTTCCCGCTGGCAGGAGCGTTGCTATTTCCGGGTATGCATCTGCCGCTGCACGTTTTCGAGGAGCGCTACCGCGCGCTGATCAACGATGCGATGGCACGCGATCGGCAAATCGGGATGATCCAGCCGAAGGAAGCGGGTAATCACCCTGCCCTGTTCGATATTGGTTGCCTCGGCAAGATCATCGATATCGAGGCGCTGGATGACGGTCGCTTTAATGTCGTGCTGGAGGGCGTGGCACGATTCCGGATTATTGAGGAAATCGATGCGTCGACTGCCTTTCGGCAGGTACGGGCCGAGATCGAAGACGATCTGGAGATGGACGAAGTGCTGGCCAGTGCCGAGCGTGCCGCTCTGGAGATAGAATCCCGTAAATTTGCCGATCTGCAAGGCTATCAGGTTGACTGGGACAGTATCGGACGGCTCGACGACATGGCCTTTGTCAATGGTATCGCGCAGATCGCACCCTTTGATGCCGCGTCGAAACAGGCTTTGCTCGAAGTGGACGGCCTTGCCAATCGCGCCGAGCTGATCATCCAACTGCTCCAGTTTTTCGGCCGGCAAGATGGCGACGAGGACCGGATCACCTTACAGTGAGCAATAGGGCGGCGAGGGATGGAGCAATGAGCGTCGAAAAGCGGACAATTGACCCCGAATTGCTGGACATTTTGGTTTGTCCGATCACGCGGACGCCGCTTGTCTACGATGCCGAAGCACAGGAATTGATCAGCGAAACAGCGGGTCTGGCCTATCCGATACGCGATGGAATTCCGGTCATGCTGGTCGAAGAAGCACGCACATTATAATATTGCATTCAAGCGTCAGACGCAGCGACGCAGGTGCCAGTCTAGATCGCGTCGGACGCTGATCCGCCGGGCCGATCACCTTCGGTTGCACCGGCCGGAGCCAAGGATATTGCCAAGGTCAGGGCGGTTACAATCGAACCCCAGATCACAATATTTGCCAGAATCAACTCCTTGTCTCTTCGGTTCGGAATTTTATGGCGAAGTTTCATGTTTATTTTTTCAACCTCATTTGTTTCGCAAGGAACTCCCCCGATCACAGAATTGCGAGCTTTCGGTTCCAAGAGATATTCCGGAAAGGTTGAACCAAATTCGGAAGAATTTGTGCCAAGGGCTGATATCATTTCCGGGTCGATCTTAATTGTGGGAGAATATCGATCGACCCGGATTTGATTGCCAAAAGAAGTGAATTGGAATCGATCACTCCCTCTAGATCGGTTTTGGAATCCATAGGATCGAAAGAATATTGACCAGAATATTCCGTTCGTTTCACCAATGACCATTCCATGAGGCGGACTTCAACTCCGGGGGACCAGAACCATCGTACCACCATTCCAAACAAGCCATCGGCAAGAGGTTCCCACCGAACAGTAGCGTTATAAACGAATCGGCTGATGTTCTCGAGTTTCAACCCGTGTCACCTATGCAAAGCGGCGCAACAAGTTGCTGCTGCACGCGCTGAACGTTGGAAAACCGTTGGCATCGATGAGATATTCGAGTTTTTTGTTAACTATTTGTAGCGGTAACATCAGGTTTAACCCCATCATTTCAGGCAGCAAATCCACCTTTTGCGTTAGAATACGAACCAGATTCGAGATATTTCTGGCCGTTCTCTTTTGCTAATTGGACCTCCCTGATTTATGATCGTGAGATGACCAGAGTGTCCTGCGATTATCTGAACGAGAACGAAAAAGAGGCGCTCCGCCTGCTTTTACTGGGCCATGATGCCAAAACAGCTGCGCAAGAAATCGGCGTGACGCCCAATATCATCAACGAAAGATTGCGATCGGCGCGCCAAAAATTGCAGGTCACGAGCAGCAAGGCGGCGGCACGCATGCTGGCTGATCATGAGGGAATTGCTCCCAAATTTTTCGTGCCCAAGAATATTGGGATTGTCCCAAAGCCCAAATCCGATGCAGTTTATCCCTTGCCTGGACAACAGGCAGCGTCACCGGACCGGGGCCGGGTCAGGGAAATGCAGTCGACTTATCAGTCCTATGCCTCTTTCTCCAGCCCGCTCCTGTCGGTGCCGTACCGCAGGCAGGGAGAAACGGGTAATGATCTAAGCAAAGGGGCTCGAA
>JBBKWK010000300.1:0-5607 GCA_037968915.1 Pontixanthobacter sp. | reverse complement strand
GAATATGTGAAGGGCGGCGGCGTGCCATGTCTGGTGGCAGTGGCACAGGAAGCAGAAGGCAGCAGCGGTAATGGCTTTGCCCATGCACTCGCCCTGTCCTACGCTTCGGCTGTTGGCGGTGGACGCAGCGGGATCATCGAAACATCTTTCCGTGAAGAATGCGAAACCGATCTGTTTGGTGAACAGGCCGTGCTGTGCGGCGGCATCACCCATCTGATCCAGGCCGGGTTCGAAACGCTGGTAGAAGCAGGTTACGCACCGGAAATGGCCTATTTCGAATGCCTTCATGAAACGAAGCTAATTGTCGATCTGCTGTATGAAGGCGGTATCGCCAACATGCGCTATTCGATCAGCAACACGGCTGAATATGGTGATATCAAAACCGGCCCGCGTATCATAACCGCCGAAACCAAAGCAGAAATGAAGCGTGTTCTGGAAGATATTCAGGCCGGTCGTTTTGTGAAGGACTTCGTGCTCGACAACCGCGCTGGTCAACCGGAACTGAAGGCTAGCCGCAAAGCGGCAGCCGCACATCAGATCGAACAGGTTGGCGCGGAACTGCGGGCGATGATGCCATGGATCGCCAAGAACCAATTGGTCGATAAAGCCAAGAACTGACGAACTGCAAGCAGGCAGGACCGGGGATTTTGCCAACGTTGTTGTGATGACAAATTGTTGGTGAATTCTTCGTCCTGTCGCTTCGCATATGACAACCGCCCGGACCTATTGCTCGGCGCTCATCGCCTAAACGCGATGTTCGCAGGGCTCGGTGCACGAACTGCATAAATTACAAGGGCCATCTGAACTTGGGAATAAAACTGCGCCAGCGATCTCAAAACCGGTGGACAGATGCGCACGCCTTGCGCATAGCATTACCCATGAATTATCGGTTCGGCCTATATTTGCGACTAACACGCCCTTGGGCGTGACCGGCGGCGCGGCCTGAACTGGCGCGCTACCAGCGCCCAAGGGAAATTCGCCGCTCCCAGAAATAGCAGGCCAGATACTGCCTTTATTCCGAGATCATCATGACCACGCCCCGAAATATGCTGCGCGAACCATCGCGTAAATATCGTCCCTTCCCGCAGATCAATTTACCGGATCGCCAATGGCCGTCGCGCGTCATTACTGCCCCGCCGCGCTGGCTGTCGACCGATCTGCGCGACGGCAATCAGGCTATTGTCGATCCGATGGATGCCGTCAAAAAGCGGCGCTTTTTTGAGTTGCTGGTGGAAATTGGCGTGAAGGAAATCGAAGTCGGGTTCCCAAGCGCGGGTGCGACCGAGTTCGACTTCATTCGCGGCTTGGTCGATTCCGGCACCATTCCTGATGATGTCACAATACAGGTCCTCACCCAGTCACGGCAAGATCTGATCCGCACATCCTTTGACAGCCTCGACGGGGTCTATGCCGCCGTCGTCCACATGTATAATGCAGTCAGCCCCGCATGGCGCGATATCGTGTTCCGCATGAGCAAGGACGAGGTTAGGCAGATTGCGATTGATGGTGCAAAAGTCATGCGCGATGAAGCTGCAGCACGGCCCAACACCGAATGGCATTTTCAGTATAGTCCGGAAACTTTTTCAACTGCCGAAATCGACTTCAGCATCGAGGTTTGCGCGGCGATGATGGACATACTTCAGCCTACTCCCGAGCGCCCGATCATCCTCAATCTGCCTGCGACTGTAGAGGCAGCGACACCCAATATTTACGCCGACCAGATTGAATATTTCTGCCGTAATCTACCTAACCGTGATGCGGCGGTAATCAGCTTGCATACCCATAACGACCGGGGCACCGGAGTCGCGGCGGCGGAGCTGGGGCTGATGGCCGGCGCAGACCGTGTGGAAGGTTGCCTGTTCGGCAATGGAGAGCGGACCGGCAATTGCTGTCTCGTCACTGTTGCGCTCAATATGTACACGCAAGGCATCGATCCTGGCCTCGATTTCTCCGACATTGACCGGGTGATCGAGACGGTTGAATATTGTAACGAATTGCCGGTTCATCAGCGCCACCCTTACGGCGGCGAGTTGGTGTTCACAGCATTTTCCGGCAGCCATCAGGATGCGATCAAGAAGGGCTTTTCTGCGCGCGAAACCCAAAATGACGAGCTGTGGCGTGTACCGTATCTGCCGGTCGATCCGGCCGATCTGGGCCGCAATTACGAAGCCGTCATCCGGGTCAATTCACAAAGCGGAAAAGGCGGCTTTGCCTGGGTGTTGGAACAGAGTCAGGGTCTTAAATTGCCCAAGGCCATGCAGGCAAATTTTGCGCCTTATGTTCAGCGCATGGCCGATGAACTGGGCCGCGAGCTCAACGCATCCGATATTTGGCAGGCCTTCCGCGAAGCCTATTACGTGCAGACATCTGACAAGCATTTCCAATTGTTGGATTACGAAGAAAGCCGGGCAACCGATGGCACGCGAATGTTTGCAGGAACGATCGAAGTCGCCGGACAGGCGCAAAGCGTCAGCGGTCGCGGCAATGGTTTAATCTCTTCTGTAGTGGCCACTTTGCGCGAAGCTTTTGATCTGGAGCTGGATGTGGTCGATTATTCCGAACACGCACTGTCCAAAGGCTCCGACGCGCGCGCAGCTGCATATCTCGAATGCACCGGCCCGGACGGCCGAAAAATCTGGGGCTGCGGGATCGATGAAGATGTCGCGACGGCCAGCGTTCGCGCGGTGCTTAGCGCGGCAAACAGCGCGCTCGCCTGAGATAGCAATTCTGCCCCTATACGCGAGCCGTGCGTGGTGTAGTCTCCTATAACAATAGTGGGAGAGTAAAGTTTGGCCGAAGAAATTCTCGAACCGGAATTGCGGATTATCGATCCGCACCATCATTTATGGGACTTGCGCCCGATGATTCCGGCTTTTCCAGAGCCGTACCATCCATTTATCGCATCAATCGCTGGCGCTCCGCACTATACGTTCGATCAATTGCACGCCGATCTGGCAACCGGCCATAACATCATCGGCACGGTTTTTATGGAATGCGGCGCATTTTACCGGGCGGATGCTGAAGGCGCGCTCAAACCTGTTGGCGAAGTTGAATTTGCCGGCGGCGTTGCGGCCCAAAGTGCGAGCGGGTTATATGGCAATTTGCGGGCCTGTGCAGCCATTGTCGGTCATGCGAATATGCTGCTGGGAGATGGCACAGTACCTGTGCTCGAAAGTCTGATCGCAGCTGGAAATGGGCGATTTCGCGGGATCCGCCATTCCGCCGCCTGGGACAGCGACCGGGGAACGCTTGGGCCGTCGTTTCACGCGCCCGAAGGATTGCTCGCCAGCGACGATTTTCAGGCGGGCTTTTCCCACCTCGGCAGGTTTGGATTGACGTTCGACGCATGGGTATTGGAACCGCAGTTGGTTGATGTCATCGCATTGGCACGCAAATTCCCCGATCAGCCAATTGTCCTTGATCACTGCGGGACTCCGCTAAACATAGGTTCCTATCACGGCAAATTGCCGCAGCATTTTGAACGCTGGCGCAAGGCAATCCAGCGTTTGGCGGAGTGTCGAAATGTATCGGTCAAACTGGGCGGGCTGGCGATGGCTTTTTGCGGAATGCCAGATGATGGTCCGGCCAAGGGTCTCGGCTCTGAAGCACTGGCTGAGATGTGGCGACCCTATATCGAAACCTGCATCGAAGCATTTGGTGCGGAGCGCGCCATGTTCGAAAGCAATTATCCTGTTGATCGGTGGGGCGCTACGTATCCGGTGCTGTGGAATACATTCAAGCGAATTACCTCCGGTGCATCGGCCGATGAAAAGCGCGCGCTTTACGCAGGGTCTGCGGCGAATTTTTATCGGCTGCAACATCTGCTGACATAAACCGGCGGAACATCCTCGGATAATGCGGACCTTATGCTGTCTCGACAAGCCGCACTTTGCCGCATAAGCCCCGCTACAAGTTTCATTAAGCAACGGAGCATTTCATGGCGATACCCGCCCCTTTCGACCGCCTACGCTTGCCGATTATCGGTTCGCCGCTGTTCATTGTCTCCGGCCCTGAACTGGTGATTGCTCAGTGTAAGGCTGGTATAATCGGTTCCTTTCCCTCGTTAAATGCTCGTCCCGTGTCGCAATTGGACGAATGGCTACACCAGATCACCGAGGAACTGGCGGCGCATAATCGCGACAATCCTGATCGGCCTGCAGCGCCCTACGCCGTCAACCAAATCGTCCATCGGAGCAACAACCGGTTGGAAGAAGACATCGCAATGTGCGGCAAATGGCAGGTACCGATGATGATTACATCACTCGGCGCTCGGTCGGAGGTGTTTGATGCGGCCCACAGCTGGGGCGGAATTGTGCTGCACGATGTGATCAACGACAAATTCGCCCATAAGGCGATCGAAAAAGGCGCCGATGGCTTGATCCCCGTTGCTGCTGGTGCAGGCGGACATGCCGGGGTTCAATCGCCCTTCGCCCTGATGCAAGAAATCCGCAGCTGGTTTGATGGGCTGGTCGCATTGTCAGGTTCCATCTCGCACGGCCGCTCGGTATTGGCGGCTCAGGCTATGGGTGCGGATTTTGCCTATATTGGCTCGCCCTGGATCGCTACCAAGGAAGCCAATGCGGACGAAGCATACAAGCAGGAAATCGTCGACAGCAAAGCGGCTGACATTGTCTATACCAATCTGTTCACCGGGGTTCATGGCAATTACTTGCGTGGTTCGATCGAAAAGGCCGGACTCGATCCGGAAAACTTGCCTGTAAGCGACCCCAGCGCGATGAATTTCGGATCCGGCGGCAATAGCGAGGCCAAGGCATGGAAAGACATCTGGGGTTCGGGGCAGGGCGTCGGGATGGTCGAAAAGGTCGATAGCGTGGCAGAACGGGTGGACCAACTGGAGCGTGAATACATCCAGGCAAAGGCAGAACTTGCCGCAAAGGCGTTGCCGCAATGATCCGAGTGTGATGCGCAATCGGAAACCAGCTAACTCACCACGTCAGCTCCGCCAAACTCGTACGAATTTTCCATTCCCCGATGGTTCAAGTCGCATCTGACTGCCATCGGGTGCCATGACCTCCTCGGTCTGGGACAACGGCCCGTGTTGGACCAGTTGTTGAACCAGCCTGCCCGCCAATTGGGTGGCGGTGGAATGGTCGCCGACAGAGCCTGGCTCAATCCGAATTTCCTGACCGGTAAAAAAGGCCAACCCTTCCGACTGTAACCCGCCATCATTCATTTGTTTGAAAGCGGTCAGGACCTGCGCGGGAAACGCGCCACCTGCGCCCCAGCTTTCCGCGGTCGCACGAAAGAATTCTGGTCCGATCATTGTACCTGATGGCGGCCAGAAGATAGCGCAGACAGCAGGGATTTCAGACGCCAGCTCTGCAATCAGACTGAACATTACGCGCACAACAGGTATGCTGTTAATTCCGCCGCTCAAATGCGGCCCGGGCAATATGCAAAGCGATTCACAAGTGGAACCGAGAAAATCATCCGGCAAATCCAGGCGGTTGCGGATTTCGGGCGAAGTGGCAGAACGGCCCGGCGCCAGGCCGGTCAAATCGAAAGTTAGCCCGTCGCAAAGAAGTTCAAGCCAATGCCAGCTAACTTCGCCAGACAATCCATTCGATTGGCTCCGAGATTCCAGAT
>JBBKWK010000299.1:0-8088 GCA_037968915.1 Pontixanthobacter sp. | reverse complement strand
GTCCTTGCTCTTGAAGAAATTGGCGATGCTGCGCCCGAACCGGATCTCCGCTTCCTTGCGGTATCCGGGATCGGTCAATCCCGCAGTCAGTAATTGCAGTTGCAATTCCAGATCGCGCGTTGTGGTGGTTCCGTTGGTGCTGAAACTGTCGGTGCCAGTGCCGAGCGACCATCCGACGCTGCGTCCGGCCAATATCGACTGCAGTTCATCCTGTGAATGCTTGCCCATTCCGCCCAATGGCAGAACCGAGACCATCGCCGTGGCGAGTGGATTTTCTTTGGTATTGAGCAGCGTCCCTCCATCCAGATTGATCTCGAAGGCGATGCGGTCTTCCTGCAATTCGGTCCGCTTGAGATTGAGCATAACTCCATTGGCAAAACGGATCTCACGGATGCCCAGGCGGGGCTCTACCTGGTCCGATACTACCATGCCCGGAGGGCCAAAATCCGTGTAGGCAAAGGGGATCATCGCAACTTCGGCGATTGCTTCGACTGGCTGTGCGGCAGCGGCATTCCACACGGCGCGCAGGCCATCCGCACTGCCTTTCGGCGCAGCACTTCCGCGGAAACGGATCATCGGGTCGATTAGCGGCGCGGCATCGGTTTGCAATGCAGCCAATACGGCCGCAGGCGAGATATAAGGGATGAAGGCTTCCAACCGGTCCAACCCGCTTTGCGCGGTGGAGGGAACGATTTTATCTTCAACCAGCCGCAAAGCGCCTGTCATCAACGCATTATTGCTCCGAGTATCGGCGGAAGCGACCGAATTTTGCTGCGCTGTCAAAGTGCCTGCGACCTGTTCGGCCACTTCCGCTTCGGTGAACCCAAATTGCAGCGCGCGGCGTAGAATAATCGTGGCGGCTTCCAAGCCCTTGGCCCATTCGCCATCGGCACTATCGATCACCAGATTAGTTGTACGGCCCATTTCAAACAGGTCGCTTGTCCCGAATCCCGCGCTGCGAAACGGCGGGTCTTCGCTTCGCGCCATCGTCTGCAACCGGCGATTGACTATCCCGTAGCCGATTGATCGCAGTAAATTCTGGCGGCGGGTTCGGGCGGAATCGGGCTCGTCGATCCACCCATTGTGCCGCGAGATGAATACTCTCTCGGACAGTGCCGGATCGAGATAGATATCTGTCACGCTGCGGCGCGCAAGATCGACCGGGCCGGTCGCGGGCGTCTGGGGCAGCGGAGCGGATTTCCAGCTGTCAAAAGATTCTACGATTGCTCGTTCGACCAAGTCCGCATCAAAATCGCCGATTATCGCCAGTACGGTATTGGCGGGGACATATTCGCGACCATAAAACCTGCGCAGATCATCGGCTGTGGCCGTGGTCAGCACTTCGGGTGTGCCGATGGGCAGGCGCTGCGTGTAACGCGCACCTGGGGTGAAGAATTCAAATTGGTCGAGCTGATCCTTCTGCGCATAATTGGTCCGGTCGCGCCGTTCGGACAGGATTACCCCGCGCTCGCGGTCAACCGCCTCGGGCGCGATCGTCAATTCGCTTGCGGTTTCGCGCATCAAGGTCAGCACAGTGGACAGCAACGCCGTGTCGTTGCGCGGTAAATCGAGTTTGTAGGTGGTGGTTTCAAAGCCGGTGCTGGCATTAGTATCCGCGCCAAACGCCAGTCCTTCGCGCTCCAGCAATTTAATCATCTCACCCTCGGGCACGTTGGTCGATCCGTTGAACGCCATATGTTCGAGGAAATGCGCGAGGCCGCGTTCGCTATCGGTTTCAGACAGGCTGCCTGATCCGATGGCCATGCGCACCAGTGCGGTGCCTTCCGGCCGGTTATTCTGGCGGATAATATAGCGCATGCCATTGGCCAGCAGACCGAAACGGTAATCTGGATCGACTGCAATATCGCTGGTCTCGAATGCCCAGACCGGTTTGTTTACGACTTCGGGGGCGGGCTCTTCAACAGCAGGCGGCGCGGACACTTCCTGCGCGAAGAGGGGGACCGGAGCGAGCAGAAAGGCCGAAGCCAGAAGGCATTTATGCATGGCCCAATTGCTGCACGAAACGATGCGTCGGTGCAAGTGAAGCCTTGAAGCAGTTACTTTTTCGGAGTGGTATTGCGCAGCCGCCCGCGGTGGGCGTTCAGGTCGAACACTTCGCCGGGGCTGGTGTCATCATTCTGCAGCAGGCCAAGCCGCCGCGCCACTTCCTGGTAGGCTTCTTCTTCGCCGCCAAGGTCACGGCGGAACCGGTCCTTGTCGAGCTTTTCACCCGAAGTCATGTCCCACAATCTACAACCATCAGGGCTGATCTCGTCTGCCAGAATAACCCGGCTGAAATCACCGTCATACAGCCGCCCGAATTCCAGCTTGAAATCAACCAGTCGGATGTTGATCGCGGCAAACATTCCGCACAGGAAATCGTTCACGCGGATCGCCATGCTGGCGATGTCCTGCATTTCCTCGTTCGATGCCCAGCCGAAACACGCAATGTGTTCCTCGCCGATCAGCGGATCGCCCAGCGCATCGTCCTTGTAGCAATATTCGATCAGCGTGTGGGGCAGCGCCTCACCTTCTTCGAGACCCAATCGCGTGCAGATTGACCCAGCGGCGACATTGCGGACCACGACTTCGATCGGGACAATTTCAACTTGGCGAACCAGCTGTTCGCGCATATTCAGCCGACGGATAAAGTGCGTCGGAATGCCAATGTGGCTGAGGCGGGTGAAGATATATTCGCTGATGCGATTGTTGATCACGCCCTTGCCATTGATCGTGCCGCGTTTCTGCGCGTTGAACGCAGTAGCGTCATCCTTGAAATACTGGATGATCGTGCCAGGCTCAGGCCCTTCATAAAGGATCTTGGCCTTACCTTCGTAAATCTGGCGGCGACGGGTCATGAGCGCTTCCTATAGAGCGAAGTTGGGGCCGAAAAACACGCCGCCCCGGCGGACGGAGAATGATTCTTCGTGCGATACCGGGGCGATGGTTCGGCCATTACAGCCAAACTGAGCGCAAAGCAATCAATGCACCGTTTCGGGGGCAGGATCGGGCGTTTCATCCTCGACAGCCGGATCATGTTTGGCCTTCAGCGAGTCGATTAACCTGCCAAGCGTGGCGCGCTGGACCAGCACGGAAAAGAGTACCGCGGCGAAGGTAGCGGCGAGCAGCAACTCCCGTGTCGGACCGGGTGGCAGCGACAGTGCGAGCGCGATGGAAATCCCGCCCCGTAATCCGCCCCACCAGAGCACGCGGCCTGCCCCCTTTGTATCGAGCCGCGCCGCGTGGATCGTCTGGGTTGATACAGCCACCGCGACGGCACGGGCAAATAGAGTGATCCCAATCGCCGCAACGCCCAGGACGATATGCGGAATACCCGGGACCAGCGCGATCAGCTCCAACCCGATCAGCAGGAATAGAACCGAATTTAGCAATTCGTCGACCAGCTCCCAGAATTTGACCACATAATCGCGGGTAACATCGCTCATGGCGTAACTTACCCCGTGATTGCCGATCAGCAGCCCGGCCACGGCCATCGCCAGAGGGCCGGAGATATGCAGCGCAGTACACAGGGTGTAGCCGCCCATCACAATCGCCAGCGTGATCAACACCTCCAGCGTATATTCGTCCATACTGGCCAGCGCACGGTACCCGATCCAGCCGAAGACGAGTCCCACCAGAACGCCGCCACCCGCTTCGATCGCGAACAGGCGTATGCCTTCGGACAGTGAGAATTCTGCACCGGTTACTGCGGCACCCAGCAAGATGGTGAACACCACAATGCCCACACCGTCGTTGAACAGGCTTTCCCCAGCCACAGCAGATTGCAACGAGGCAGGGACGTTTTCTTCTTTTAGGACACCCAGAACCGATACCGGATCGGTCGGAGAAATCAGCGCGCCAAAGACAAAATACCAGATTGGTGCAATTCCAAGGCCGAGCAATAGCCCCAGCCCCCACATCGCTGCTCCGACTATTAAAGTCGAGATAATCACCCCGACTGTGGACAGCAGCAGGACTGGTAGCCAGTCATTTTTCAGCCGGTCCAGATCGACATGCAGCGCGCCGGCAAACAGCAGGAAGCTGAGCATTCCCTGCAGCAATGTGTCGGTGAAATTCATTTGCTGCAGAGTCTCCGCCACCCAGTCATCCAGCACCACGCCGGGGATGAATGCGTCGGCCATCATCAACAGGATCGCGGCGACCGCACCCATCACAGTCAACCCGATTGTGTGCGGCAGCTTGATAAAATGATGGTTCGCCCAGCCAAACAGGGCGGAGGCGACCACCAGAATGGCGGCAATGTCGAACGCGCCAAGCGCGCTAGAAGTGGTTTCATGCATGGGATCGGGGTGTAGCGAGAGGGATGGTCCGCGTGAAGTGTTCATCAACCCGAGGGATCGACTTAGTGGGGGAAATGGATCATCATCCTTTGGCTTTTTCGGCCCGGCTACATATGGCAAGGTGCCGAGAAGCAAGGCGCCTAAAACGAAGTCCACTTTGAATTGCATCGTTTGGCTTGGAAGCTTGGCTGCGGCAGGCTGAACAGAATTATTGAGGACTGACAAAATGCGTGATGGAGTTATCGAAGTTGCCCCGGGCCGGTACCGGGAAACATTCGGCCGCTATTTCGAAGATTTCGTGGTCGGGCACACCTACGAACATCGCCCCGGACGGACGATCACTGAAACCGACAACACCTGGTTTACTCTGCTGACGATGAACACGCATCCGGTGCATTTCGATTTTAAATTTGCTGCCAAGACCGAATTCAAGAAGCCGCTTGTTTGCTCGACTTTGACGGTCGCTATCATGACGGGGCAAAGTGTCTCCGATGTCAGCCAGAAAGCCATCGCAAATCTTGGCTGGAAAGACATCAAGCTGACCAAGCCGGTGTTCGCTGGTGATACGATTTATTCCGAAACCGAAGTTCTGGAAAAGCGCGATAGCCAGAAACGCCCGACGCAGGGCATTGTCACGATCCGGACAATCGGCAAGAACCAGCATGGCGAGGTGGTCTGCACTTTCGACCGGGTCATGCTGATCTGGAAGCGCGGCCACGGGGCAGCTGACGATTAAGCCGCCCGCTACCCGACAGTTTACACCCAGACACCCAGACACACAGGACTGAAATCATGGCGACCGCTGTAAATGTCGAAGCCCAGATCCGCTCGATCGACCCGGATGAAGAACGCGCCTTCATGGATGCGATCGACCGCTGGCTGGAACGTGAGGTTATTCCGGTGATCAAGCACCACGATCACGGCGATATCTGGCCAGAGAAGCTGGTACATCAAATGGCGGAGCTAGGCCTATTCGGGGCGACCATCGGGCAGGAATATGGCGGATTAGGCCTGCCTGCCACCACCTACGCCAAAATCGTGATGCAGATCAGTTCGCACTGGATGGCCATAACTGGCATCTTCAATTCGCATTTGATCATGGCTGCGGCAGTTGAGCGTTTCGGCACTCCAGAACAGAAATCGCGGTGGCTTCCGAAATTCGCCACTGGCGAAATTCGCGGCGGGTTGGCGTTGACCGAGCCCAATGCGGGTACCGATTTGCAGGCGATCCGCAGCGTTGCAGTGCGAGACGGCGATCATTATGTGATCAACGGCACCAAAACATGGATTTCCAACGCGATCAACGGATCGTGCTTTGCCATGCTGGTGAAGACCGATCCGAAGGCTGACCCCCGCTATCAGGGCATGAGCTTGTTCATTGTGGATAAGCGAGCGGGCCTTTCCACCGGTAAGAAGTTCAAAAAACTGGGCTATAACGCAATCGATTCTGCGGAATTGATCATGGAAGATTACCGCGTGCCTGCCGACCAGCTTATCGGCGGCGTAGAGGGGCAGGGCTTCATCCAGACAGCCGGAGGATTAGAGCTAGGCCGTATCAATGTGGCGGCGCGCGGAGTTGGTTTGGCGGAAGGGGCTCTTCGCCTCGCGACCGAATATGCCCAGCAGCGCGAAAGTATGGGCAAGCCGATTGCACAGCATCAGGCAATCCAGCTGAAATTGGGTGACATGGTGACACGCGCCCGCGCGGCGCGCTTGTTAACGATGGACGCGGCGGCCGCCTATGATCGCGGCCAGCGCTGCGACATGGAGGCAGGAATGGCAAAATATTTCGCATCTGAGGCGGCAGTTGAAAACAGTCAGGAGGCGATGCGGATATTCGGCGGCTACAGCTATTCCAAGGAATATGACATCGAACGATTTTACCGCGACGCTATGTTCATGTGCATCGGCGAGGGGACCAACGAAATGCAGCGAATGATTATCGCCAAACAGCACCTCAAGAACAATCCGGTTTGAGCAGAAGAATGGGCAAACTTTCCGACATTACGGTCGTCGATTTGTCGGTATTCCTGCCGGGACCGATGATGACCATGATGATGGCTGACCAAGGTGCGAGGGTGATCAAGGTGGAACCGCTCAGCGGTGATCCGGCGCGTAACCAGGCTCCATTTGAATCAGCAGAAAATGGCGGCCATTCGGTCTGGTTCGCCAATCTCAATCGCGGCAAGGAGAGCGTGGCGCTTGATCTGAAAACCAGCGAAGGCAAGGCGCGACTGCGCGATCTGATTGCTGGGGCTGATATATTTGTCGAAGGATTTCGTCCGGGCGCGATGGCGCGATTGGGGTTCGATTATGCGGCGGTCAGGGCATTGAAGCCCGATATTATTTATTGCTCGATTTCTGCCTTCGGGCAGGATGTGGCGCTGGCTGGCCACCCTGCGCATGACATGGCAGTGCAGGCGCTGGCAGGGTTTCTTTCGGTTAATGACGGTCCGGACGGAAAGCCGGTTGTGCCCGGCGCGCCGTCGGCAGATATGGCGGCTGGGCTTACCGCACTTTCGGCCACGTTGATGGCGCTGCTGGCACGGGACCGTACGGGCGAGGGTGC
The DNA here is from genome assembly GCA_037968915.1 of Pontixanthobacter sp. Taxonomy (GTDB): domain Bacteria; phylum Pseudomonadota; class Alphaproteobacteria; order Sphingomonadales; family Sphingomonadaceae; genus Allopontixanthobacter. The sequence continues at coordinate 1,218 of JBBKWK010000299.1, read as the reverse complement.
CTATATCGATTGCGCGATGTTCGACAGTTTGCTTCCGTGGTGCGCGCACACCGCCGGTGATGCTATCATGGGCGGCAAGGCTGCGCATTCGCAGGATCACCGGTCGCTCGGCGGCGCGGCTTTTTATCAAATGTACGCCACCAGTGACGGCAAACACATCGCGCTTGGCGGGCGAGAAGCAAAATTTGCGGGCAACCTGCTAATCGCGTTGGGGCGAGAAGATCTGCTACCCCACACGGAACGTCCAGCAGGCCAGCAAAGCGAATTGATCGGCTTTTTGGCGGATACTTTTAAACAGAAATCCCGCGATGGTTGGGTCCATTGGTTCGCCGATAAAGACGTCGCATTCGCACCTGTCCTTGATTTTCGTGAAGCGTTGGATTCGAACCATGTAAGCGAACGAGAGCTATTGGTGCGCTCGCCAGACGGCGGCAATCAGATTGCGCCCGCAATTCGATTTGCAGGAGATCATTGGACGCCGGGTCCAGTGCCGGAGTTAGGCGAATGATGAACCCCTCAGATCCAGGAACATCCGAGCCGCTGCTCACTCAACTTGTCCGAAGGCTGGCGCGCCAACCGTCTGACAGCGAGCGCCATCGGGCGCGGCTCCATCTGCTTGATTGGCTCGCCTGTGTCGCCGGAGCGCGGCAGACCGAGGCGGGCAGTTTGGGCGCAATCATTTCGCACAAGGCGTGGGAAAAATCGACCTACTTGGGCAACGTGCTGGGGGTGGACGATTTTCACCGCCCTTCCTGTCTGCATCCGGGACCAGTGATCTGGCCAGCTGCCCTAAGCCTGCCCAGCGCCAGTTTCGACCAGCGGCTGGATGCAGCGATCCGCGGCTATGAAGCAATGATTGCGATTGGTTGCGCGCTGGATGTGCACCATCACGCTCATTGGGATTCGACGTCGACCGCCGGAGTGTTCGGCAGCACGGTGGCATTCGGTTCGCTGATCGGGTTTGCGCCGGTCGAATTTGCCAATGCAATGGGCAATGCCGGATCGGTCGCGGGCGGGCTGCGTCATATGTGGCATGATGATGTACTGACCAGGCAATGGCATATATATCATGCGGTCCGCACCGGGCGAGATGCGGCGATGCATGTGCATTACGGGGCCACTGGACCGCAGGCTATTCTGGAGGGCGAGCAAGGGTTGTTTGCTGCGATGACGCAGGAGCCCGGTCCGCTAGCAGGGACTGTGGATGGTTGGTTGATC
>JBBKWK010000298.1:0-6954 GCA_037968915.1 Pontixanthobacter sp. | reverse complement strand
TATCTCATGGGTGTCGGCAAACCCGATGATCTGGTTGGTGCGGTGATGCGCGGCATTGATATGTTCGACTGCGTGCTGCCAAGCCGATCGGGCCGCAATGGACAGGCTTTCACCTGGAGCGGTCCGATAAATTTGCGCAACGCTCGATTTGCGGAGGACACCGGCCCGCTGGACGAGCGGTGTTCCTGTTCGACTTGTGGAACCTATACCCGTGCCTATGTCCACCATCTGGTGAAATCCGGCGAAATCCTCGGCGCAATGCTGATGACCGAACATAACATCGCGTTTTACCAACAGTTGATGCAGGCGATGCGCGATGCCATCGAGGCTGGGCGCTTTGCCGCTTTTGCTGCCTTGTTCCGCAATGATTATCTTAAGAAAGAAGCCTGATGCCTAAACTGCCTGACGATTGCGAGACCATGGCGGATGTACGGCAGGGAGTTGATACGACCGATCATGAGTTGCTTGCGCTATTCGCCAAGCGTTTCGGTTACATGCGGGCCGCAGCGCGGATCAAACCGGATCGGGCATCAGTGCGCGATGAGCCGCGTAAGGCATCCGTGATCTTTGCGGCGATGGCAGAAGCGAAAGAACTTGGCCTGCCGGATATCATGATCGGCCAGATGTGGGAAATATTGGTCGAAGGCTCCATCGCCTACGAATTCGCCCGCTGGGACGATCACGCGCGCGACGAGTAACCTATTCAGATACAAAAAGGACGGGACCGCGCAGGCACAGCGGCAATGGGCCTGCCCGACCAGACAATCGCCGATATGCGGGAAAATTTTGTCGAAGGCTCAATTGCCTTTGACCTTGCTGAATGGGATCGGACCCGCGGCTATTACCCGATCCAGACATGTTCCTTTACATTAACGAATTGATTATCTTGTATTTTCGAATTTTTTGCTTCAGATGTTGGCCGTAATACGAAGCAATAAGGGCAAATAGATGATCCGTTTCACGCTGGCTGCACTGGGTGTGATTGCAATCGCGCCATCCGCTGTCATAGGACAAACCCTGGCCGAGGATGCCGCAAAATTTGGTGCCCGCCAGTCGGTACTTTCGCCCTCGATATCCCCTTCGGGCAATCAGTTGCTCTATATCCAGCCAGGTGTGCAGGCGGAGGAGACAATCTTTGTCGTAGATCTGAAAGGTCTTGCCGCTCCCAATCCGATCATCCTGATGAATGAAGCGCAGGCACGCCTGAATGAATGCTCCTGGGCCAACGAGGAACGGATCGTTTGCAGCATATTCGGTTATCAGGAAGTTGGCGGCACACTTCTCGGCTTCACGCGCCTTATTTCGCTGAAATCCGATGGCACGGATATGATCCGCCTGACCCCTCAAACCAACTGGCGGACGATGGGCACGCTCCAGAACGGCGGGCGGCTTATGGCTCTGGATATTGATGGCGAAGAGAACAAGGTCCTCATGACCCGCCAGTATATCAAGGAAAGCGGCGCCGGAACGAAGCTGTACAACGACAAGGAAGGATTGGGTGTCGATTGGGTCGATGTTACCAATGGCCGCAATCGCACAGTCGAACAGCCCAATCGAAAGAGCAGCGGTTATATCGCAGACGAGAACGGCAAAATCCGGATAATGGAAGTGACCGAAAGCTCCGCCAGCGGATATGACGGTAGCGATGTGCGCTATCTTTATCGCCCTGCCGGTTCGAGCAAATGGGAAGCGCTTTCGACAATTGATTCGCGCGGATCTGTCGACCGGGGCTTTGTGCCAGTTGCCGTCGATAGCGCGAAGAATGTAGCCTTCGGTTTCGATAGCGAAGGTGGCTACAATGCCCTGTATTCTGTCGCGCTGGATGGTTCGGGCAAGCGTGAAAAGCTCATGGCCCGTGACGATGTCGATGTGGACGGTCTAATTCGCATTGGCCGCAAAGACCGTGTGGTGGGCGCATCGTTCGCGACGGAAAAGCGCCATGTTAAATATTTCGACCCCGAACTGGATCGCCTCGCTGCAGGCTTGAGCAAGGCGTTGCCGGGCAAGCCGCTGATTTCGATCGTCGACGCGAATCAGGATGAGAGCGTGATTCTGCTCATCGCCTCGAGCGATACCGACCCGGGCATGCTGTATTTATATGAAAAAGCCACTCAGCGGCTCAATGAATTGTTGCCGCTGCGCGATCCGCTGGTTGGTCGGAAGATGGGCAAGATGACGCCGATTTCCTATCCCGCAGCCGATGGCACGGCGATACCGGGATATCTTACCATTCCGGCGGAGAGCACAGGCAAAAACCTTGCAACGATCGTGCTACCGCATGGTGGCCCCGGCGCGCGCGATGAGTGGGGTTTTGACTGGCTGCCGCAATTCTTCATTGCGCGAGGGTATGCAGTTTTCCAGCCAAATTATCGCGGATCGGCGGGCTATGGCGAGGCATGGTATGGCAAAAACGGTTTCCAGGAATGGGGTACTGCCATTTCCGATGTGAATGATGCAGGTCGCTGGCTGGTCTCACAGGGGATTGCCAATCCCGACAGACTTGCAATCGTGGGTTGGTCCTATGGCGGCTATGCTGCGCTCCAGTCTCAGGTAATCGATGCCAATCTTTACAAGGCAGTAGTTGCTATTGCTCCGGTTTCCGATCTGGAGTTGCTGCGCGAGGAGAACCGCAATTATACCTCTTTTCTTGCCTATGATAAATTCATCGGCACAGGTCCTCATGTGGCCGCGGGATCGCCCGCGCGGCACGCGGATAATTTCAGGTCACCGGTATTGCTGGTCCACGGAACAATGGATCAGAATGTGTCTGTCGCCCATTCGAAATTAATGCGCGATCGCCTTAAGGGGGCCGGAAAATCGGCTGAGTATCTCGAATTCGATGGACTCGATCATTACCTCAATCACAGCCAGGCTCGCGGTATCATGCTCAAGAGGATCGGTGGATTTCTCGATACATCGCTGGGCAGGTAAGGCCCGCGTCCCGGTCAAACAAAAAGGGGCGGCCCCGCGAAGCCGCCCCATTGTCATCCCCGCGAAGGCTGGGGTCTTTATAAGTATCGTCCGGCCAAGCCGCCAGCGATCCCAGCTTTCGCTGGATGACGGGTATTAGCGCGAATAGAATTCGACGACCAGATTGGGTTCCATGGTCACTGGATAAGGCACTTCGTCCAGCTTCGGAACGCGGGTGAAGGTCACCTTGTCATCACCGTCAACGGCGACATAATCGGGAATGTCACGTTCGGGCAGGCTCTGCGCTTCGATAACCAGTGCCATTTCCTTGGCCTTGTCGCCCAGGCTGATAACATCGCCCAGATCGCAGCGGCGCGAGGCAACATTGCACTTCACGCCGTTTACGCGGATGTGGCCGTGGCTGACGATCTGACGGGCAGCGAAGATCGTCGGCGCGAATTTGGCGCGGTAAACGATCATGTCTAGGCGGCGTTCAAGCAGGCCAATCAGGTTCTGGCCGGTATCGCCCTTGGTCCGGGCGGCTTGCTTGTAAGTGCTACGGAACTGTTTTTCGGTAACATCGCCGTAATAGCCCTTAAGCTTCTGCTTTGCGCGGAGCTGCAGGCCAAAGTCGGAGACCTTGCTCTTCCGGCGCTGTCCGTGCTGGCCTGGGCCATAGGAACGCTTGTTAACCGGGGAATTTGGACGGCCCCAGATGTTTTCACCCATCCGGCGGTCGAGTTTATACTTCGATGCTTTACGCTTCGACATAGTCGTTTTCCTATTTGCTTTCGTCGCCCAAATGGCAACGTTCTAACCCGGTTTCGCACCACCAAACCAATTATGTCTGATGCGGCCGCCGCTTCACCGGGATGCGGAGCCAATTCACGAAGCGCGCCCAATATCAGGAATAGGGGGCAGGTCAAGTCCTGTGGGTGGACTTCGGCACCCAGATTAGCGCGGCCTGCGAGCCAAGGTCGTCAGCACGCCGCGCATGGTGCGGACTTCCAGATGATTCCACCCAGCACTGGTGATCACATTGCGTAATGTCCTGCGGGTCGCGTCGGCCCGGCCCTCAGGGAAGAAGTAATCCTTCGGTTCGAGCATTTTCTCGAAATGGCCGATAAGACCCTCCAAATCCTCCTGCGGAGCGGGAGGCAATTGGTCTGTCAGAGGGGGCTGAGCCAGTGCCTCTGATTTTGACCATTCATAGGCACACAGGATTACTGCCTGCGCTAAGTTGAGCGACGAAAACTCCGGGTTTATCGGCACCGTCAATATTTTCCGGGCGAGCGAGACGTCTTGGATATCAAGACCTGAACGCTCTGCCCCGAACAACAACGCACTGCGGCCCGCCGCGCTATGAATTTCCGCAGCTGCCGCCTCGGGTGTCACAACCGGCTTGGTATCACCGCGCTTGCGAACAGTAGTGGCGTAAACATGTGCGCAATCTGCGACTGCTTCGGCGGTTGTTTCGAATACCCGAGCTCGTTCGATGACGATATCTGCGCCAGCGGCCGAGGGGCCGGCATCAGGATTCGGCCAGCCATCACGCGGCGCGACGAGCCGCAATTCAGTAAGCCCGAAATTTAGCATGGCGCGGGCGGTCTTGCCGATGTTCTCACCAAGCTGGGGCCGGACGAGGACGATAATGGGGGGCTGCGAGGCGGGAAGTTCAGTCTTCGTCGGCATGGGCATCAGCACTTACCGGCGATGCCGCACCAGCGTCATGCACAGCGCTGGCAAATTCCTCAAAATCACGGGCTTCGCTGAAATCGCGGTAAACCGAGGCGAAGCGGATGTAGGCCACACTGTCGATCTGGCGCAGTCCGTCCATCACCAATTCACCAATTCGTGATGATGCGACTTCGCTCTCTCCCGCGGTTTCAACCTGGCGTTGAATACCGGACACCAATTGGTCGATCCGTTCCTGTGACACGCCGCGTTTGCGGCAGGCAAGGGTGACGGATTGTTCCAACTTGCCGCGATCAAACCCCTGACGCCTGTCCCCGCTTTTCACCACGGTTACTTCCCGCAATTGCACGCGTTCGAAGGTTGTGAAACGTGCTCCGCAGCTGGCGCATTGCCGCCTGCGCCGGATGGATGCGTTATCCTCGGTCGGGCGGCTATCCTTTACCTGGCTGTTTTCATTCGCACAGAACGGGCACCGCATTTACGGACGCAATCGTTTGTAAAACACGTAGCCCGCACCAGCGGCGAGCCCGAGCGGCCAACTGACAATTGGCAGCAACGCACCGGCAACCGCGCCGACTGCTGCACCTGTCAGAACCGGTTTGGTGGAAGGATGATGCATCCCTTCCTTGGCCATGCCGGTCAGCTCTTCTTTGGCTTCTTCGATTAAGTCGTCATTTCGCTGTGTCATAATTATCTCCCGGGATAGACTGGGAAGGCAGCGCACAATTCGCTCACACGGCCTCGCACGCTCTCTTCGATCTGGGCATCGCCCTCAGGTCCGTTTTTGGCCAGACCATCGACCACTTCAGCGATCAACCTGCCCACGATACGGAATTCCTCGGTTCCGAATCCGCGCGTAGTGCCAGCCGGGGTGCCCAGACGAATACCGCTCGTGATAAACGGGCTTCGTGTATCGTAAGGTATGCCGTTCTTGTTGCAAGTAAGCCAAGCGCGGTCGAGGCCCTTTTCGGCGGATTTGCCGGTTACGTCTTTTGCGGAGAGGTCCACCAGCATAGAGTGATTGTCCGTCCCGCCGGATATGATCCGCAGACCGTTTTCCTCAAGGCTGGAAGCCAGCGCGCGGGCATTGTCGACCACATTTTGGGCATAGACCTTAAAATCGGGGCGCAGCGCCTCGAGAAATGCGGTGGCCTTCGCCGCGATGACATGCATCAGCGGGCCGCCCTGCAGGCCGGGGAATACCGCCATGTTGAGCGGCTTGGTCAGTGCCTCGTCATTCCACAGGATGATGCCTGAGCGCGGGCCGCGCAGGCTTTTATGAGTCGTGCTGGTGACAATGTGAGCGTGCGGGAATGGTGTGGGGTGCGCACCGCCTGCAACAAGGCCGGAGATATGCGACATATCGCACAGCAAATAGGCGCCAACTTTATCGGCAATCGCCCTGAAACGAGGAAAATCCCAAATGCGCGAGTAGGCAGTGCCGCCGCAGATGATCAGCTTCGGTTTGCTCTCCGTTGCGATCCGTTCGACCTCGTCCATGTCGATCAGCTCGTCTTCCTTGCCCACACCGTAGGACACCGGATTGAACCATTTACCGGACATGTTGACCGGCGAACCATGCGTCAGATGACCGCCCGAATTCAGGTCCAACCCCATGAATGTATCGCCTGGATTGAGCAAAGCGAGGAACACTGCCTGGTTCATCTGGCTACCCGAATTGGGTTGTACATTGGCAAAATCACAGCCGAACAATTCTTTAGCACGGTCAATTGCCAGCGTTTCCACCACGTCGGCATAGTCGCAGCCGCCGTAATAGCGTTTGCCGGGATAACCTTCGGCATATTTGTTGGTGAAGACCGATCCGGTCGCCTCCAGCACTGCTTTGCTGGCGATGTTTTCCGATGCGATCAGCTCGATCTTGTCTTGCTGTCGGCTGAGTTCATTGCCGATGGCTGCCGCGATTTCGGGATCGGCCTGCGCCAGACTGTCATGCCAGAAACGTTCCATCAGATTTGCAGGCATGATCTTGGTCTCTTTATTCATCGGTTAGTTTCCAGCGGAAAGATTGGACAATTTATCGACGCGGCGCTGGTGGCGCCCAGCCTTATCATTCGCATCGGCGAATTCGGTTTCGAGGAACGCGGTGACACAGGCCTTGGCCATGTCGCCTCCCGTCAATCGAGCGCCCATCGCGATGCAATTTGCGTCATTATGTTCGCGGGCGAGGGCGGCTGAAAGCGGCTCCGATACCAGAGCGCAGCGCACATCAGGGTTGCGATTGACCGCGATCGAAATACCGATCCCGGAACCGCACAAAGCAATTCCGCGCTCCGCCGTGCCGTCGGCAACGACAGCGGCGAGTTTGCGGCCATAGTCGGGATAATCGAC
>JBBKWK010000297.1:0-6528 GCA_037968915.1 Pontixanthobacter sp. | reverse complement strand
GTGATCTACCGCATCCACAATACCGACGGCTCGCTGCTGGAGATGCACAACCCCGCCGACATGCCCGACCCGGTGCGCATCGACCACATCGAGGAGCCGCGCATCAAGGCGACCATCCTCGTCCCCGACGACTACCTCGGCGACGTCCTGAAGCTCTGCCAGGACCGCCGCGGCGAGCAGAAGAACCTCACTTATGTCGGCGACCGGGCGCAGGTGGTCTATGATCTGCCGCTCAACGAGGTGGTGTTCGATTTCTATGACCGGCTGAAGAGTATTTCGCGCGGCTATGCGAGTTTTGACTATCACCAGATCGGCCTGCGCACCGGGCAGCTGGTCAAGATGAACATCATGGTCAACGGCGATCCGGTCGACGCGCTGAGCATGATTGTCCACCGCGAAGCCGCCGAGGCCCGCGGGCGACATATGTGCGAGCGGCTCAAGGACCTGATCCCGCGCCATCTGTTCAAGATCCCGATCCAGGCCGCGATCGGCGGCAAGGTGATCGCCCGCGAAACTATCTCGGCGATGCGCAAGGATGTTACCGCCAAATGCTACGGCGGCGATATCAGCCGCAAGAAGAAGCTGCTCGACAAGCAGAAGAAGGGAAAGGCCAAGATGCGCGAATATGGCAATGTCAGCATCCCACAGGAGGCGTTTATCGCCGCCCTCAAAATGGGCGATGAGGGATAGACCAGACGCGAAAGCGCTGATTCAGGGCGTTTCCGCGAGCAGCTGATGGTTAACGGCGATTGAAACCACGTGTAAAATCGCTTATGGTGAAGCCTGTGTAAACGGAACAGGGTCAAGTCTGATACCGGGAGCCATCTATGTTTGATCTATTTGAGCCGCGTCTGCGTCGCATCAAGGACGAACGAGAAATACGCTATTTTTATACCCAATATGGCGAGGATGCGCCTACCGTATTGAGCGACCGCGCCCACGATTCCGCCCTGTCATCCCGTGACCGGCGCCATTGGCGGCGACTGGCCCGCAAGGCACGCCGGGGGCAAAGCGAATGGCTGAATGGGCTGAAACCAGACTGACCATTATCCGCTTATGATCCGCTGTCCCGCTGATAGGGGCAGGGCCTGATTTTTCCGGGCAATATTGCCGGCCCCTTGGCTCTGAACCGCGCGAAATAGCCGCCCAGCTCGGGCCGCTCCATGAAGCCGACCAGTTCATAGCCGACCGCCTCAAACTCGCAGAACAGCTGCTTCGGCGGAATCCCGTGCTCGGAAAAATCGCGATTGACGTCGACCACCACCACTTCCCCGGCACCGCGCTCTTTGGTCTTGTTCAGCAGGGCAGGACGCAGGCGCGAGAGAAAGGCGTAGGGCTCGCGGACCTCGTGATACATGTGGACCAGAAAGATCCGGTCGAAGCTGTTGGCCGGCAGCCGCGGGTCATCGGGGTCGCCAAGCTTGATCGAGACATTGTCGAGGGTATCCCGGTTGACCCGCTCGGCCAGCCGCGAAATCGCGCCCTCGTCAATATCCTGCGCCAGCACCCGCCCCGCGGCGCCAACCTTTTCGGCCAGCCGCACGGTATAATAGCCTTCCCCCGCGCCGATATCGGCGACCGTCATGCCGGGCTCAAGCCCCGCCGCCTTCATGATCTCCTCGGCCTCGCCGCGATTGTCGCGCGCGGTCTCGGTCGACCATTGATTGCCGGCCAGATCCGACACCGGCCGCGAAGCCGGCGGATACGCGCGCGCACTTTCGGCGCGGTCGGCATCCGAGCCGTTCACCCGCTTGCAGGCCGCCAGCGGCGTGGTCAGCAGAGCGAGCAACAGCGGCGCCGCCAAAGCAGACCGGTTCCAGCGCTGCGCCGCGCTGCGCAGAGCGTGTGAAGAGGGGGCGATAAAATTCATGCCGGCGAGACTAGGCGAGCGCAGGGCACGGTTCAATCCCTGTTCGGACATAAACAGATAAGGCCGATAGGACGCGCGCGGCGGTCGGCAGAACCGGCTTCAGGGTCACACGGGTCACACCCCCTAAAGCGAAAAAACAACCGGCGGGCCGAAACCGCTAAAAATCACTGCCAATCCGCCATTTATTGCCAATATTGGTGCTGGTTTTTGGGAAGCGCCGCTAGCGGCGAGCGCCACCGCAAGTTCCTGCTTTGGCTCCGGCGGCCAGCGGTCATGACGGTGATAGGTCTTTGGCGCAGGGGGGAAGAGGAGCGGGGTGTCGCTGTCGGGATCGTGCCGATAGGTGCTGATATATTTGAGGGAAGGGCCGTTGATCATTTTTGCCTCGATTGAAGGCGGGAGGATAAAGATTTGACCGCGTGTAGGAAAGGAAAATGTGGACGCCAGATTTGGGCGCAGAGCAAGAGTGTGAAGTTTCAAATTAGCTCGAATGACATTTCCAAACATGTCTATATATTCACTGCCGATGTGCAGGTTTGACTGTCCTGTAATCGCGACCTTTCCGGGATCATGCGAAATCAGCTTATGGGCTTTTCCTGGTGCTTTTGCCGGAAATTTTGATTTCGAAATTATGTCATCTGGCGTTGGCGAGAATGTTGACATCGCCCGTGACAAGCTCTTCTTTCGGCAGCCTTATATTCAGTCTGGTTTTTAACAAAATATTGCTCGGCCTGCGCAGGAGCAACCACCGCTGCAACGCATAAAATACGACGGCCAAACCCAACCGCATTTATCAGCATCCTCACTCTTATTTTTAATTTTCTGGGTTTCAGGAGTGCCCGAAGAAGTCAACCAATGGACAATACCACATTCTCATTTATTGTCATACCAATTGCTATTAAAATAATTGGCGCAAACTGAACGCCTAGGCCGCCTGGGTCGACGCAAGGAAGCGTAACCGACTTTCCGATGCGCGCTGCTGTACCTCTGCCAACGCTTGCTTTTCAGTTGCATCAAGCATTGCTTCAATCAACCGTTTGAAATGTTCGCGCATCGCCCTCCGTGCAGCAGCAGGGTCGCGCGCCTGCAAAGCATCGCAAATATCTCGATGTTCCTTGACGCGATAGGCAGTATCCGTTTCGCAAACAGAGTCATAAATTGCTTTAACTTGCGGCAATTCCTCGCGCATGCGCCAGAATCCCTTAATTGTGTGGACAATGACAGCATTGCCCGTTGCTTTGGCAATTGATAAGTGAAACTGCTCATCGGCTGCGGTGGACACAGCATCTACTAATGATGCCATCTGGTCGATCAGCGATCTCAAATTATCGAGATCCTCATCGGAAATATTCATGGCTGCGAGAGCGGCAGCTTCAGACTCGACCAGCAGGCGCGCTTCGGTCAACTCGAATGCATTAACATCAGGAATATTTGCGTAATCATCCGGATGCTTTTCGGAAACATAGACACCCGAACCGCTCTTGATCGCAAGAAGCCCGATCGCCTGAAGCGCGATTTCTGCTTCTCTGATGGCGACACGATTGACGTTGAATCGTTCAGCCAACTCCCTTTCGCTCGGAAGGCGCGTTCCTGGAGGGAAAACCCCCTCTTTTATAAGAACGGTTATTTGTTCCACTATCGAATGGAAGAGTCGTGTCTTGACCATGTTATCAATCCTAAAACAACGCCACTAATGACCAGCCATGTGATTGCTCAATATTGGCGATTTGGCCGCTTTCAATACTTAAACTGATATCCCGACCGGAGAATATTGGCGCGGCGGGATCACGATCCTGCCGCGCCAATCCCCTGTTGGAGCCCTAGAATTTAAACTTTACACCAGCGAAATATCTGGGTCCGTAAACGGAAATTGCGCCAAAATCTTCAACTGTCCCGCGTGAATCGACCCTCGGTTCATTGAACAGGTTGAGACCTTCAAGAGTGAATTTGATATTCTTAGTCAGTGCATAAGAAATGCGTGCTTCAAACACACCGGTATCCTGAATGTAACGAACCCGGCCCGGTGTGGCGATAAACTGCTGGAAATAGTTGCTACGATATTTGTACACACCCTGGAAATCGAATCCACCGATTTGATAATAGAGTTGGGCTGACAGTACATGCTTCGAAAGTCCGAAAATTTCCGCAGGCGGGATCAGCGCTTCGCTGGTTACGATCGAACCATCGGACTGTACCGTGCTGATTGCGCCGAGTGTATCATCCTGGAATTCAAAATTGGAAGTCGCATAGTTGTAACTCAGCTTGAAACCAAGCCCGTCCAATGGCTTTGGTAAATAGCTGAAGCGATGCGCCGCCGTTAGCTCGACACCGTAGATAGTGCTGTTTCTACCCGTGGTATTTGACGTACTGACAATGCTATTGATTGGCTGACCATCAACGATAAATGTTTCAGTCGTAGCGGTGGTATCAAAGCCGCCATTAAAGCTTTTGTAATAGACACCGCCCGCCAGAATCGTGTCAGCATCCGGATACCATTCCATTGCCGCATCGAAATTCCATGACAGCAATGGTTCGGTGAGCGGATTGCCAAGCGCGGTAACGATCCCAAGCGCGTCAGCCACCGTCGTGGCTGTACCGTCGTCATTCGCGGCATTGAACGAACGTCCAAATCCCAAAGCTGACGGGTCGGGCCGTGATAACGCGCGAAATACGGCGACACGAGCCTGAACATTAGGTGCGACATCGGCGACAAAGTTAATGCTTGGCAGAAATTCTGTGTAAGAGTTGCTCACAGTATCCGTGACAAGATTAGCAGCGTTTTGGGTCAATAAAATCGTACCGTCCGCTCTGGTGGACGATGTTAGGGTCGTGCGAAAACCAATGGAGTTCACCTTGGTACGAACGGCACGCAGTCCGACGTTCCCGCGAACTGGCAACGACCCTAGGTCACCGTCAAAATTGGCCTGAATATAACCAGCCCAGGATTTTTCGTTTACGTCATTGTTCTCGATCGCATCGATTCTGCCATCCGGATAATTTGGAACACCATTGCTATCGAAGGTAATCAAACCGCTAGGGTTGCTCGCCTCGAGAGACTGGACCAAGCAAAGCGCATCAAAAGTCGCAAAAGTGTTGGTGGTACCAATAACATTGCCGGTGGCGTCCACGTTTGTGATCAGCGGGTTGCCCCCCGAGACTGAAGACAGGAAGCCTGTTTCAGGAAATGCTGTACGGCAGGCCCTGTTGGCAATCGCAAGCGCTGCGTTGCTATAAACATTTTCAATACGGTTGGGGCCAGCGGCACCCGGCACATCTTGATATTTCAGCTCCTGATAACGAATGCCGCCCTCCAATGACTTCAGAATACCGTCCATTTCATATTCGAAATCGCCGCGGGCAGCGAAGATGCTGTTGGAGCGCTTCTGATCGAGATCGTAACGAACGCGTGCATTGTCGGAGAACAGATCGTAATTATTGACATCAAATTGCTGCACAACAAAATTTACGATCTGCGAACCATTTTGACGGACAAGATATGCCGTTTCTATCCGGTCAGCATTGGTTTGTCCGGTGCTCTGGATGGCTAGTGGATATTGATTGGTGGCACCGTTGATATCGCGACGCCCCCTTATCCGCATGCGAACTTGCGTTCCTTCTTCAACCCGCTGCGTTTCGGAGTAAGAAACATCACTGGATAGACGCAAACGTTCGTTGGTCTGAACGGCAATCGATATACCGCCGCCATAATAATCTTCGTCGCGTTGAGAAAATTCGCTGTTTGTCTCGATACTCGTCTCGCCGGTGAATTGCTGCAATTCGCCGTTCGGGCCAATAATTAGCGGAAAATTGAGGTGGAAGCGGTCGGTGGCACCATCGACGCGGCGGCCTTCGGAAAAGTTGAGATCGTTGCGACGTTCAGTAAAGATACGGTTTGAATATTGAAAATCCATGTTGATATCAACGTCAGGGGTTGGTTTCAACTGCACTGCCGCAAAAACGGAATCGCGTTTGTCATCGGTGATATTCTGACGGTAACTGTAGCCATTTCGCGCAATAACGAACGGCTCTCCACCCGCAGTATTAGGCCTCGTCGTGTTACAATTATCACGACCAAAAACACCATTGGTGGTGCCAAGGACATTGCGGCAATAGTTCAGCGTGTTGCTTACATTTGCTTCCTGCTCCGGATTGGTCTGAACGTTGCGGGAATAGCCAAGCGATATACCTGCTTCGCCGTCACCTACATCGAATTGGTCAATATAGCTGACCGTCCCGCGGTAGCCATATTTACGAAATCGCTGGTCGGACGCGATATCGAGATTGTCCGGATTAAGGTTTATCTTGAAATCACCTTGGAAACGCTGCTTGCCATAATCGATCGGCTTGACCGTTTCGAGCGTAATTTGCCCGGCGACGCCCCCTTCAATCAATTCGGCAGATTGCGTTTTGTAAATGCCGACCTTGTTGAACAATTCCGACGGAAACTGGCTAAAGTTTACCGAACGGTCGCCGCTGCCATTGGATGCCGACCGACCGTTGATAACCGTCGATCCAAGAAAAGGACCCAGTCCGCGAATCGAAATTTCGGTGGCTCCGCCCTGCTCGCGATGTGAGGCAGCACCCGTCAGTGTTTCAAGCGCTTCGCCAATCGACAATGCCGGAAGATCGCCTATTTCGTCTGCTGAAAGAGCATCGAT